>CALUXJ010000005.1 GCA_944324725.1 uncultured Acholeplasmatales bacterium | reverse complement strand
TAAAAAAAGCCGGTCACTTACTTAATCGAGTAGGTAATCGGCTTTTGTAGCATAACAACTGTAAAACTCAGGTTATAGCACTTCCACTTGGAAGTGTTTTCTTTTTATATTTTTGGCACTTTTTTATTGACAGTGCCAAATAATAAGTATATAATATGTTTGCACAATGAGATAAGGAGTGCAAAGTAGGTGAACGAATATGATTTCTGATAGGCAAAAACTTATCCTAAAGGCTATTGTTGAAGAATATATTTCAACTAATGAACCTGTTGGCTCTAAGCTTTTAACTAACAAACCATATCTAAATTTTAGTTCTGCCACGATTAGATATGATATGCAATATCTAGAAGAGACAGGCTATCTAGAAAAAACTCATACCTCAAGTGGACGAGTTCCTTCTGAGTTAGGCTATCGGTTTTATGTCGATAATCTCTTAACTAGGGATGAGGAAGTTAAACTTATTTATCAAAATATTGATAAGATTCTTGATAATAAGTATGCCACTAAGGAGGCTGCCATTTTAGAAGTTATTAACTTTGTGGCACGAGTAACCGGCACTTATATTGCAGTTGTAGGCTCTAATGCTTGTTATGCTAAAGTTAAAAAAATGGAAATTGTGCCTTTAAATGATCGGGACGCCTTGTTATTAATAGTTACTAATTCAGGTGTTGTTCGCAGTCAAAGAATCAATGTTCCAAAGGATTTCAAAATGGAAGATTTATTACGTATTATGTCAATGTTTGATGTAGCTATGTATGATCAATCTATCTTTGAAATTAGAAATATTTTAGAAAAAGAGGCCGGTAAACCAAGAATCAGGGAAATTGTTGATTATCGGGATGATATTTTAAATTTCATGATTAAGGGCTTTGCTAGTTTCTTAAATAATGAGTGTTATAAATCTAGTATGACACCGCTATTTGCTCAACCAGAGTTCAAAGACTATCAGGTTATGCAACGTTTTATCGGCGCAGTTGATAAAACAGAGGTATCTAATCTAGTTTATAATAATAAAAAAGGATTACAAATTAAACTAGGTCATGAAAACGAAGACCTAGGCTTAGCGGATTGTGCTATTGTAAGTATTCCTTATTATTTAGATTTAAATGAATATGGCACTATCGTTGCGGTTGGTCCTTTAAGAATGAATTATCGTTTGGTAGTTCCAATCTTAGAGTACCTAGCAAATAGTTTACCAAAATTATATAAATAGGAGGTCATGTAGGTGGCACAAGATGAAACTAAAGTAGAAGAAAACGTGGAAGCAGAACAAGCAAAGGAAACTAAGGAAGAGACTGCTGAAACTAAGAAAAAAGAAAAGAAAATTACTAAAGAAGATAAACTTAAAGAAGAAATAGCTCGTTTAGAGAAAGCACTCAAGGATGAAAAAGATAAAAACTTGCGTGAAATTGCGGAAATGCAAACAACTAAAAGACGACTTAAGGAAGCAGAAATTAATAATCGTAAATATGCTTCAATGAGTGTGGTTGAAGAATTAATCGGACCAATTGATATGTTGGTTAGTGTGGTTAATAGTCCAGCCCCAAGTGAAGAAATTAAAAATTATCAATTGGGCTTCCAAATGATTGCTAATCAATTAGTAAGCATTTTAGAAAAGGAAGGCTTAAAAGCTATTCCATGCGAGGTTGGTTGTGAGTTTAATCCTAGTCATATGCAAGCCCTAACTAGTGAAGAACAAGAAGATGTTACAACTAGTAAGGTTATTAAGGTCTTACAAAAAGGCTATATGTATAAGGATAGGGTCTTAAAACCAGCTATGGTTAACGTAGCTATTCCAAAAAAAGTTGTAGAAAATAAAGAAGAAACTAAAGATACAAAAAACGAAGAAAATAAAGGAGAATGATTATTATGGCAAGTAATAAAATTATTGGTATCGATTTAGGTACGACAAATTCATGTGTTGCAGTAATGGAAGCTGGTGAAGCTAAGGTTATTCCTAACGCTGAAGGTGTTAGAACTACTCCATCTGTAGTCGCATTTAAGGGTGATGAAATTTTAGTTGGTGAGGTTGCAAAACGTCAAGCTATCACCAACCCTAATACAGTAAGTTCAATTAAGAGACATATGGGCGATGCTAATTACCGGGTAGATATTAATGGTAAGAAGTATACTCCACAAGAAATCTCTGCAATGATTTTACAAAATTTAAAGAAGACAGCTGAAGCTTATTTAGGTGAGACTGTTGATAAGGCAGTTATTACTGTACCTGCTTACTTCAATGATGCTCAACGTCAAGCAACTAAGGATGCTGGTAAGATTGCTGGTCTTGAAGTTATGCGTATTATTAACGAACCAACTGCTGCCGCTTTAGCTTATGGTATTGATAAGATGGATAAGGAACAAACTGTACTAGTATTCGATTTAGGTGGTGGTACATTTGATGTTTCTATCTTAAGTTTGGCTGATGGTACATTCGAAGTATTAGCAACTGCTGGTGATAATGTTCTTGGTGGTGATGATTACGATAAGTGTATCATGGATTGGTTATGTGATGAATTCAAGAAGGAAAATGGCATTGACTTATCTCAAGATAAGATGGCTTTACAACGTCTAAAGGATGCTGCTGAAAAAGCTAAGAAGGATTTGTCTGGTGTAACAACTGTTGAAATTAGTTTACCATTCATTTCTATGGGTGCTGCTGGCCCACTTCACTTAAACAAGACTTTAACACGTGCTAAATTCAATGAATTAACAGCTCACTTAGTTGATCGTTGTGTTGCCCCTGTTCGTCGGGCTTTAGCTGATGCTAAGTTAACTGCTAAGGATATTGATCAAGTATTATTAGTAGGTGGTTCAACTCGTATCCCTGCTGTTCAAGAATTAGTAAAACGTGAACTTGGTAAGGAACCTAATAAATCAGTTAACCCAGATGAAGTTGTTGCTATGGGTGCTGCTATTCAAGGTGGTGTCTTAACTGGTGATGTTAAGGATGTCTTATTACTAGATGTTACTCCACTTTCACTTGGTATTGAAACTTTAGGTGGTGTTTTCACTAAGTTAATTGATCGTAACACTACTATTCCTTGTTCAAAATCTCAAATCTTCTCAACTGCTGCTGATAACCAACCAGCTGTTGATATCCATGTTTTACAAGGTGAAAGACCAATGGCTGCTGATAACAAGACTTTAGGTCACTTCCAATTAACTGATATTCCTGCTGCTCCAAGAGGAGTTCCACAAATTGAAGTTAAGTTTGATATTGATGCTAATGGTATTGTTAACGTTTCAGCTAAGGATTTAGGTACTGGTAAATCACAAAGTATTACTATTCAAGGTGGCGGTTCATTATCTGATGAAGAAATCAAACGTATGGTAAGAGAAGCTGAAGATAATGCCGAAGCTGATAAGAAACGTAAGGAAGAGGCTGACTTAGTTAACGAAGCTAATAGCATGATTTTCCAAACTAAGAAGTCATTAAGTGAATTAAAGAATGTAGACGCTAATGAAAAGGCTGAAGCCGAAAGATTATGCGATGAATTACAAAAGGCTTTAGACGCTCATGATATGTCTTTAATCAAATCTAAGAAGGAAGAATTAGAAAAGGTTGCTCAAAGTATCGCTATGAAGGCTTACCAACAAGCTCAAGCTGAACAACAAAATCATGGTAATGATGCTAAGGGCGGCAATAAAAAAGACGGTTCTGTAGATGCTGATTTCTCAGACGTACAATAATTGAAGAGGCGTTTTACGCCCCTTTAATTTATTTAGGAAGGAGATAATACAATGGCAAATAAAAGAGATTACTATGAAGTATTAGGTGTTTCTAAAAATGCTACGCAAGATGAAATCAAGAAAGCATATCGTACTTTAGCGAAGAAATATCACCCGGATATTAATAAAGAACCAGGTGCAGAAGAAAAATTTAAGGAAATCAACGAGGCCTATGAAACCTTATCCGATGAACAGAAACGTTCTCAATACGATCAGTTTGGTTTCAATGGTCCGCAAGGTGGTTTTGGTGGTGGCCAAGGATTTAGTGGCTTTAGTGGCGCTGGCTTTGGTGGTTTTGAAGATATCTTCAATTCCTTCTTTGGCGGCGGTAGACAAAGAGCTCAGGCTAATGCCCAAATGGCTGGTGAAGATGTCGAAAAACAAATGACTATATCTTTTGAGGATGCTGTTTACGGGGCAACAAAAAAGATTAGAGTTTCCGTTGATGAAGCATGTACAGCCTGTGGTGGTAGTGGCGCTTACTCTAAGAACGACATTCACACTTGTCCTGATTGTCATGGTACAGGTTATATCCTACGTCGCCAACAAACTATTTTTGGTATGAGTCAAACTCAAAGTGTTTGTCCTCGTTGTCATGGTACTGGTAAAGAAATTACTAAAAAGTGTGATGTTTGTGGCGGTACTGGTCATGTTAGAAAAGCTAAGGATATTGAACTTAAGATTCCTGAAGGTATCCAAAGCGGAATGTCCTTACGTCTAGAGGGCTATGGTGGTGCTGGTCAAAATGGTGGTCCAAATGGTGATTTATATATTACGTTTAATGTTTTACCACATAAGACTTTCAAACGCCAAGGTAATGATATCTATTTAGAGATTCCAATCAGCTTTACGCAAGCTGCTTTAGGTGATACAATTGAAGTACCAACAATGTGGGAAGCTGAAAAATTAAGAATTCCAGCTGGTACGCAAAGTGAAACAACCTTTAAGATTAAGGGTAAAGGGGTTAAGAACCCTAAAGGAATGGGTCGTGGTGATCAATATGTCATTGTTCATGTTAAGACACCTACTAACCTATCAAAAGATGAAATTGACTTATTCAATAAGTTAGCTTCTGTCGAAAAGATAGAAAAGAAGTCTGCTTGGGATAACTTCAAAGAAGGCTTCAAAAACTTATTTAAGTAATACTAGGCCATCCTGTTGAGCAGGGTGGTTTTTTTGTTGTTGTAGATGGCTTTATTTTTTAGATATTTTTTAGTATAATAGCACAATGGATGTGATTTTATGCAAAAGTTTTTTATAAACACGGCGGACTTTACCGCTAAGACTTTACCACCTGATTTAGTTTATCAAGCTAGTAAGGTTTTACGTTATCAAATAGGTAGTCAGTTTATAGTTGGAGTAGATAGAAAAAATTATTTAGTAGCTATCACTAAAATTAATCTTAAAGAGCTAGAATATCAAGTACTTGAGGAATTGGCAATTGATAATGAACTAGATGTTGCCGTGACTATTATTCAAGGCTATCCTAAAGGAGATAAGTTTGAAGATATTGTTAAACATGGGACAGAACTGGGAGCAAGTTGTTTTATTCCCTGTTTATTAGAAAGAAGTCAGTTCAAGGTTGAAGAAAAACGATTAGCTAATAAGGTAGTTAGATTTAATAAGATTGCTAAAGAAGCAAGTGAACAAAGTATGCGCAATATCATACCAGAAGTTAAAGAATTTATGAAGTTAAAAGACATTGCTTTAGCCACTTATGATATTGTTTATGTATGTTATGAAGAAAGTGCTAAGGCTGGTGAGCTTTCAGGTTATAAAGAAACATTAAAAGGCTTAAAAAAAGGCGCTAATATAGCCTTTTTAATAGGACCTGAAGGTGGAATTGATGAAAAAGAAATTAAGTACCTAAAGACCTTTTCTAATATTAAATTTATTTCTTTAGGTAAAAGAATATTGCGAACGGAAACAGCGGCGCTCTATGCACTAAGTACAGTTTCATATGAAAGGGAGCTTATCTAATGTTAAAAGTTGGTTTTATTACCTTAGGTTGTAAGGTAAACATCTATGAATCAAATGCCCTAGAGGAGATGTTAATTGCTAATGGCTATAGCATCATAGAACCTTCTAGTGCTTGTGATATTTTTATTATCAATACTTGTTCTGTGACTAATACTGCTGATCAAAAATCCCGCCAAATGGTTAGTAAATGTCATAAGCTTAATCCTAACGCTATTGTGGTAGTTATGGGCTGCTACGTTCAAACTAGTCATAATGATAAGTTAGATGCGGATATCATTTTAGGTAATGGTAATAAGGAAGATTTGCTTGGTCTATTGCAAGAAGTTATTAATAAAAGAGAAAAGAAAATTAATATCATTGATATTATGCAAAAGAAGGATTATGACAATTTATTAGTTTCTACCTATGATCATGCAAGAGCCTTCGTTAAAATTGAAGATGGTTGTAACCAGTTTTGTGCTTACTGTATTATTCCTTATGCTAGGGGTCCAATTCGTTCCAAAAAGGCCGATATTGTAATTAAAGAAATTAATGATATAGTAGCTAATGGCTTTAACGAAGTAGTATTATCTGGTATTCATACGGGTAAGTATAACGATAATGGTACTAAATTAAGTGATTTAGTTGAACGGATACTTACAGAAACTAAACTGAAGAGACTACGCCTATCTTCCATTGAAATTAATGAGATTGATGATAAGTTACTCGATTTACTAGCTAAATCTGATGTTTTAGCTAATCATTTTCACCTCCCATTACAAAGTGGAAGTGATGAAATATTAAAATTGATGAATCGTCCTTATGATAAAGCTTATTTTAAGGCTAAGGTGGAAAAAATTAGAGCCATCAGGCCAAATATTTCTTTAACTACGGATGTCATTGTGGGTTTTCCATATGAAACAGATAAATTATATGAAGAGAGTAAGGCCTTCATTAAAGAAATCAATTTTTCTTATCTACATGTTTTTCCGTATTCTAAACGCAATAATACGAAGGCGGCTAGTATGCCACAGGTCAATGGCCTTATTAAGAAGATGCGTTCAAATGATTTAAATAAATTTTCTTTATTACTGCAAGAGAACTATTATCGGCAAAATTTAGGTTGCAAAGAAGAAGTTTTATTTGAACAAAGAGAGGGTGACTATTTGGTTGGTCATACTTCAAACTTTATTTTGGTCAAAGTTTTAACCCCTAAAGACTACACGAAACTCATTAAACCAGTATTACTTAAAAAATACGATGATGGTATGGTTTTGGGTGAGCTTTTAGAAGACTAGACTAAATACAAAAAGAGTTAAGAAAATTCATTTTAGTATTTACAAAACCTAATATTTTATGTATAATATTACCTGGAATTCGTCCTTGGAAGGAGGCTTAGTATGCCAAAGACTGTGGTTCATGAAAAAGAGAGTATTGAAGATGCCCTACGTCGTTTTAAACGCGATGTTTCAAGATCTGGTAACTTACAAGAGGCGAAAAAACGTCAATATTATCTAAAACCTAGTGATGTACGTAAACAAAAACGTCAAGAGGCTCGTAAAAAATACAAGTAGTAAGTAGAGGAGGTTTAAACCTCCTTTCTTATTATTTATTTAGACTAACCAGTTTTAACTGGTTTTAATTTTGGAGTGAAATTATGCTAGAAATTACCGCTTTAAAAGAAGATGAAGTTAGTACGCTCTATGATTTAATCTTAGAAATGGCTAGCTTTGAAAAACTTAACAATGAACTTACTTTAACCAAAGAAAAATTAACTAAATATATTTTTGAACAAAAAATAGTGAAGGCTGATTTACTAAGAGAAAATAATGAGCTAGTTGGCTATCTAATGTATTACTATACCTTTAGTTCTTTTACAGGTAGTCCTAGTTTATATTTAGAAGATATTTATATTAGAGAAGCTTATCGTCATCAAGGTTATGGTACTTATTGTTTTAAATATTTAGCCAAAATCGCCTTAGAGAATGGTTGTGAGCGAATGGATTTTGTTTGTCTTGATTGGAATAAAAATGCCCAAAATTTCTATAAGAAATTAGGAGCTGATGCTCATCATGAATGGCTACTTGAAAGAATTACTAAAGAAAATTTAGCTAAGTTGGGGAATATCTAATGAGTGTTTTAGAAGTTACTAATTTAACCTTTTCGTTTGGAAATAAGATTATCTTAGAAGATGCAAACTTCGTTATGCAAAAGGGTGAGCATATTGGCCTTATTGGTATGAATGGTGAGGGGAAGTCAACTTTTATTAAGCTTATCACTCATCAAATTAGTCCAGATGAGGGAAAAATTGTTTGGGCTAAGAATCTAACTACTGGTTACTTAGACCAGTATTTAACCTTAACGCCTGGTAAAACGATTAAAGGTGTTTTAGAGGAAGCTTTTGGCCCCTTATTTGCCAAAGAACAAAGAATGTATGACCTTTATAATGAAGTAGCAGTAGCTGATGAAGCAAAACAAGCTACCATTTTAGAAGAAATTGGCGAAATTCAATCAGAGTTAGAGCAAAGTGATTTTTATAACCTTGATAATAAGATTACGGAAGTAGCTTATGGTCTAGGATTAAGGGAAGTAGGACTTGATAAAGATGTTTCTATGCTATCAGGTGGTCAAAGAAGTAAGGTTTTACTAACAAAGCTTTTATTGCAGCAGCCAACTATCTTAATTTTAGATGAGCCTACCAACTTTTTAGATGAAGAGCAAGTAAATTGGTTAAAGGATTATCTAATTAATTATCCTAATGCGTTTATCTTAGTCAGTCATGATAGAGAATTTTTAGATGGTGTTATTAATGTTGTTTATCATATTGAGGATGCTGTTTTAACGAGATACACTGGTAATTTAACTAAATTTGATGAGATGTATGCTATTAAAAGACGTAATCAAAACCAAGCTTATGAAAAACAACAAAAAGAAATTCAAAAGCTAGAAACCTTTATCGCTAAAAATAAAGCCCGGGTAGCAACAACTAATCTGGCTAAATCTAGACAACGTATCTTAGATAAAATGGAAATTATTGATAAGGCAAAAGAGCTTGTTAAACCAACCTTTATTTTTAAAAAGGGTCCAGCTAGTGGTAAGTTTGTTCTATCCTGTGAGAATTTAATTATTGGCTATAATGAGCCACTTTCTAAACCTTTAACCCTTACAATTGAACGGGGAAAGAAGGTATTAATTAAGGGGGTTAATGGTATTGGTAAGACTACCCTTTTAAAAACCCTATTAAATATTATTCCAAGTTTAGGTGGAACTAATAATCTGGATTATAATATTAATTATGGATATTTTGAACAAGAATTAGAATTTGATTATATAACCGCCATTGATTATGTTTGGCGTTTTTATCCAGATTTAACTAATAAGGAAGTTAGAGGCCTTTTAGCTGGTGTAGGAATTAATAAGGATAAAGCTGAAAGCTTGATGCCGGTTTTATCTGGTGGTGAAAAAGCCAGAATTAGACTTCAAATTTTAGGTAATAGAGAAACAAATACTTTAAGATTAGACGAACCAACTAACCATTTAGACCAATTAGCTAAGGATGCTTTAAAGGAAGCCCTCCTAGATTATAAAGGAACCTTAGTCTTAGTTTGTCATGAGAAGGAATTTTACACCGGTTTAGTTGATGAGATAATTGATTTAGAGGCATATAGTACGAAGATTATTTAATAATCTTGACTATATGCTTTTTTAAATATATAATATATACACAAAAATACATTAAAATATACGGAGGGTATTTTATGTTAAAAATTGAAAATGTAACTAAAAAATATAAAAATGGTGCTTTAGCCAATGATAACATTTCTTTAACCGTTAATGATGGGGAAATTTATGGCTTTATTGGTCCTAATGGAGCTGGAAAATCAACTTTAATTAAATCAATTGTTGGCCTACATGACTTTGAAGGAACAATTAAACTTGATAATTTAACCCTTAAGGAAAATCCGATAGCCTATAAGACTAAACTGGCCTATATTCCAGATAACCCAGATTTATACGAAAATGTTAAAGCTATTAATTATCTTAATTTTATAGCGGATGTTTTTAAAATTGAACAAGATAAACGGGTAAAAACTATTGATTACTACGCTGATTTACTAGAAATTAAGAGTAGTCTCAATATGCCAATTAAAACCTTCTCTCATGGTATGAAACAAAAGCTAGCAATTATTGGGGCTATTATTCATGAACCTAAATTATTAGTTATGGATGAACCTTTTGTTGGCCTTGATCCGAAAAGTAGTTATGATGTTAAAGAGATAATGCGTAATTTAGTGGCTAAAGGAACAATAATATTCTTTTCTAGCCACGTATTAGAGGTTGTAGAAAAACTATGCGATCACATTGGTATTATTAATTCAGGGAAAATAATTTATGATGGCACCTTTACTGAATATAGGGAAAATAAATCTCTTGAAGAATTTTTCTTGGAGAAGACCAATAATGAGTAAATTTATCAGCCTTTTAAAAATCGAAGTTGAAGACTCATTTAATAAGTCTAGTCGCAAGAGCTATACGCTTAGAACGGCCATCATTCTAGGCGCACTCATTTTATTGCTTTTTTCAGCAGTAATAAATTCATTATTATTTTCTTTATTTAATAATACAAATTATTACTATTTTTACCCTATTATCTTAAGTATTAGTGTCAGTAGTCTTACCTTTTTTTCGGCAATATACCGGACTAAAGGAACTATGTTTTCCCTTAAGGATAAGGATAATCTAACACCATTACCAATTAAAAGGGGAACAATAGTTGCTACCAAAATAGTGCTAGTATATCTCGAAGAATTGATATTTAGTGCCTTTATTTTTCTACCTTGTTTGTTTTTATATAGTACCAATGATTATGCCTTTATTTTTTATGGTTTAGTTTTAATGTTAACTTTACCAATGATATCATTATTATTAGCTTTTATTGTTGGTTTTATATTGCAACTTTTAACAATCCGCTTTAATTGGCTACGTTATTTTGGTACAGCCATTTACTTTATCTTTATTGTTGCTATGTGTACAACTTCAGTATGGTTTAATTCAGGTAATTCAACTAATATTGATGTTTCAGGTATGCAAAATTATCAAGAAACATTCCCATTTAATTTTCTTTATAGCATTTACGTTGAACATAGTGTTTTAACCTTATTGATCTATTTACTTTGTGCGGTTGTCTCTTTTGGCTTAGTTATTTTATTATATGCTAGTTGTTATGATAAATTTTATGAAGCAATGAATTATGTTGGTAAAAAGCCAAAATTCACAAAAGAAAATATTAAAACTGGCAATAGTTTTTTAACTATTGTTAAAAATGATTTAAAGCATTTAGCTAATGAACAAATGTTTTTAATTTCAGCTATTTTGCCAGGTTTTCTCGCAGGCTTCTTATTAATAATTCTTAACTATTCTCTAGCTTCAAGTATCAGTGAAGCTGGGGCTAACAAAGAAGAAGTTGAACAAGCTATTATGATGGTTCGCAATTGTCTTCCTTTTTCGGCTTATTTCTTTTTAGGAATGGCCGCTTATACGAGTCTAAGTATTACATTAGAAGGTAAAAATTTTTGGATTATTAAGACTTTACCAATTAAAACTAAAACCTATTTAGGGGCTAAGCTATTAGAAAATCAGCTTCTTGAAGGTCCAATTATGTTTATATTAAGTATAATATTAATCATATTAAATAATTATGATATCTCCTTAAGTATCTTTTTAATTATTGGAGCGCAAGTGTTTATTTTCTTTATGGGTTGTTTGGGATTATTAGCCAACTTGAAATACCCACGTCTTGTTTGGTCTAATTATAAACAGGTTAAAAATTCAGCAGCTAACACTTTAACTTGCTTATTAGGTATGCTTATAGGTTTAATTGTTAGTGTTTCTGGAGTTGTCCTATATATATTAATTAATTTAACACTTGCCATTGCGGTAGCAAGTGCTATAATTATCGTACTTGCCTTAGTCTTATTTTTCCTACTTAAGACTAAAGGGCCAAGATTATATGCAAAAATTGAGGTTTAACAAATGAAGTGTTTAAATCATGATTTTAGAGGCAATGGTATTTTTAAGATTGATAATAAAACTATCTATATCCCAGGCGTTCTAAAAGATGAAGAAGTTGAAGTAGTAAAGAATAAACATTATGAGCTCGTAAAGGTATTAAAGCCTAGTCCATTACGGCAAAATGTCATTTGTCCTTCCTTTTATCATTGTGGTGGTTGTCAATATCTTCACATCAGCTATGAGGAAGAGATTGCTTTAAAAACTAAATATATTAATAGCTTATTTAATAAGCAAGATATAACTATTTTACCAATGCAAAATCCTTTGTATTATCGTAATAAAATCCAATACGTAATAGCTAAAAAGAAAACCTTAAGTACGGGTTTTTATCGTGAAGGTACACATGATTTTATTAAAATTAATACCTGTTATTTGCATAATAAGGTCTTAGATGAAGTAGCAATGTATTTAAAAGAGTTACTAATTAAATATAAAATTGAAGCCTACGATGAGGCCAGTGGACGAGGTCTTATTAAACATATTCTTTTAAAGGGTAATAAGAATATGACAGAAATTCTAGTAGTATTAGTACTAAATGCTTACTTACTACCAAAGCGCAAGGATATCATAAAAGCCTTAACTACCAAGTATCCTCAAATCAAAACAATTGTTGAAAACTATAATTTTCGCCAAACATCTATTATTTTAGGCGAGGAAAATAAAATAATTTATGGCACTGGATTTATAAAGGATGAGATACTAGGCTACAAATTCTTAGTTGGTGCAGATACCTTTTATCAAATTAATCATGAAGGAGTAGAAAAACTTTATACTAAGGCTTTAGAAACCTTAAATCCGAATAAAAATATGACTATAATTGATGCTTATAGTGGTGTTGGTACAATAGGTCTTATTGCTAGTAGGCAAGTTAAAAATGTAATCAGTATTGAGTTAAATAAATCATCAATTTATATTGCTAAAGAAAATGCCAAAATAAATAGAATTAATAATGTTAATTTTATTTGTGGAGACGCGACAAAGGTTATCTATGATTTAGCTAAAAATAAAATAAAGGTTGATGCCTTAATAATGGATCCTCCTCGTAGTGGGTCAACTAAAAGCTTTATTAAAACAGTAGCTAGCTTAAAAATTAAAAAGATTGTTTACGTTTCTTGTGAACCAGAAACACTTAAACGTGATTTAGAAGAATTTAAGAGCTTAGGCTACCAAATTGATTATTTAAGCTGTGTAGATATGTTTCCAAGAACATTTAATATCGAGACGGTTGTAAGTCTTTCTTATGCAAAACAGGTCAACTCAAAGTAATATAGGTTCAATATTAAAATTGCTATTATAGTTCCAAATTGGAAAAAGGAAAGTCGTTACGAAAAAAAGTAACGGCTTTTTTTGTTATTTTATATGTGCCAAATAGATTAATTATTTTTAAATCAAATCACGAAATTTAGTAAATAATATTAATTTGAAGTTTTGGTTTTCATAATAAAAGGTGCTATACTTGTTGTTGAAAAAATAACTGCTTTTACAGGCATAATTTATTTATAATTAAACATGAGGTATTAAAATGGAATTGGATTTAGATAATCTTTTAAAAATAAAAACAAAAGGCCGAGATGATAGCCAATCTAATTATGAAAATTTTCCTTATGAGCCTACACCATATGCTGTTTTAGAACGGTTATCAAGTACGGGGTATATCAGAAAAAACGATATTCTTATTGATTTTGGTTCTGGTAAAGGCCGAGTTGATTTTTATTTGGCATATCAAGTTAAATGCCAGATGATTGGCATTGAATATGATAAAAGATTATATGAAGTAGCGCAAATGAATAAAGAAACGGCCAAATCAAGTAGTAGAGTTAATTTTATTAAGTGTAATGCAAGTGATTATGAGGCTAGTTTAAATACAACAGGAGCTTATTTTTTTAATCCTTTTTCTATAGATATTTTAAAAGGCATTGTTATTAAGCTAAAAAATAGAAAAGGCTTTAAATTGTTTTTTTATTATCCTTCAACTAAATATATCGATTTTTTGCGTAAATGTTCTTTTATTAAATTGATAGATAAAATTGATTGCACGGATTTAGAAGCTACTTTTGATGATAGAGAATGTGTTTTATATTATGAAATAGTATAATGGCTAGAAAAAGTGTGTAGTAGTTATGGTAGTAGTTATACTACCATTTTATTATATTTTGATAGAAATAAACTGATGGTACTATGAATTTATTATTAGTCATTTGTAGCTAAAATGAAATAAAAATTATATATAGAAAATCGAAACAATATCAATAAAATTGTATCGTAAGCGCTATCATTCTTAATTGACTACTTTTTTGGCAAAGAATATACTACATTTGGAAGGAGAATATTAAACGATGAAGAAAATATCAACTTTTTTTCTTTTGCTGCTATCAATTTTATCTTTAGTAGCTTGCCAGAATTCGCAAGTAGATTCAAGCGAAACATACACTGTAACATTTGCTTTGCAGGGACATGGGAATGCGATAGATAGTCAATTAGTAGAAAAAGGAAAATATGCAACTAAACCAACTGATCCAAGTGCAACTGGTTACGAATTTGGCGGTTGGTATAAAGAAGCAAGCTGTGAAAATGTATTTGATTTTTTAACAGATGCTATTACAGCTAATACAACAATTTATGCTAAGTGGAGTGCAATAACCAAAACTTCATTTACCGTTGAGTTTATAATGCAAGGACATGGTGAAGCACCGGCTACCCAAACTATTGAGGCGGGTAATTTAGTAGTAAAGCCGGCTGATCCTAATGTAGCAGGTTATAGATTTGAAGGCTGGTATAAGGACATAAGCTATATTAATTCTTTTGATTTTACCAGCGAGATTATCACGAGTGATACTAAACTATATGCTAAATGGAGTCTTATAACGGATAAAAAAACAACCATTTATTTAGTTGGAGATTCAACAGTTCAGTCCTATGATGATAAGCAATTTATTGCCGGTTGGGGACAATATTTAGATTTATTTATGACAGATGATATAGAAGTTATTAATGCTGCTAAAGGCGGTAGAAGTTCAAGATCATTTATAAATGAAGATAGATTGTTTGCCTCAAGTGACGCAACTTATACATTCAGTGAAAATGGTGGCAAAGCAATTGAAGAAACCATTCAACCAGGCGATTTTTTATTTATTCAGTTCGGACATAATGACGATGCAACTAAGGGTTATACTACAATGCCAAATCGAATGGTGCCATTAGGTGAACCAGATGAAAATGGCATTTATCCTACGACGGCTCCCACAGGAAAGAAGCCAACATCCTATTTACCACCTGAATATTTAGCAGCGGCCAATGAAAGCGAAAAAGAGGCCATTTTAGCTGAATTAGCTAAATATGGTTCAGATTACTACGCCTATGGTGATGGTACATATAAATGGTATCTAAAACAATATATTGATTTAGCGCGTAAAAAGGGAGCTATTCCTGTTTTAATGACTCCAGTAGCTCGTGTGGCCTTTAATGCTGATGGTACCTTAAAAGATGGGCCAGGTTTACATGGTGACAATTTTGCTTATGTTGAAGCAGTGAGACAATTAGCAAACGAGGAGAATTGTCTTTTAATTGATAATTTTGCCTTTACCAAAAATTTGATTGAAACAGCTACTAAGGATTATGCTGATTTTTTGATGGCTTTGGTGCCAAATGACTTTATCGGCTCATGGCCAAGTGATTATGATAATTGGTACAATAACCCTGAAGTGGGATTTGAAAAAATAGAGGCTACCCATTATAATAAGTATGGTGCTTATTTAGTAGCTGCTTATGTAGCAGAAACAATTTTAAATCAAACTTCTACAGAGGTTATTAAGGGCTTAGATAAAGTTGAATATTTTAACTTTGCCAGTTATGTTCTAACTGAACCAAAAGAGTATATTGATCCATCTAATAGAATTAGTATAAGTATGGTTAGTAAATTGGAAAATTTGTTAAAAGTCATAAAAGTTACAAATCCTAAGCGTGAATATATGCAAGCGAGTGTTGTAATAGAGGCAATTAATGACTTAGCTACTAAATTGGGAGACATCGATACGGCTATAGATAATGGGACAATTGACTATGAGGAATGGTCAGCTCAATGTGCTGATGTGAGAAATCTTTATAATCAATTGAACTACGACTTGCGGAGTGAAGTAACTAATTTAACTCTTTTAGAAAAGTATGAGGCAGCAGCAGAAGCCTCTCGTCCAAAGCCAAGCCAAACGATTGTCTTCAATGCTGATTTGTATGTTAATAATAATACCCCTATAACGGTTGCTAATCATACATTTACTTTTGCATCTGACTTAGAAGCTACCCCATACTTGAAAGCTAGTGTTAACTTTGAATATAACGGCGAGAGCTACGATAAAACTAGCCAAGCTATTAAATTAAATGGCAATAGCTCAAATGTAAGTAAGAGGTATGTTGAATTTACAGTGGAAAAAGCATGTTCGATTACAATTGTTGCTCAAAGTGGTGGTTCAGATACTAGAACGGTACAATTAGGTTTAGTAGAAAATGGGGGAACAACTATTGTAGCTACTGCCAGTGCGGAGGCAACCCAAACATTAACAACAATGGAGGTTAATAAGGGAGGTACTTATCGAATTGGTTCTTTAGGTAGTAATATTAGTTTATTTTATATAATTATTGAATATTACGATTAATTTTGAAGTAAGAAATTTTAAAGGTGGTGATAATTGGTATGAAGGCAGAATTAAACTATGCTAACAAGAAATCTCTTGATAGTCAAAAAAAGATTTATAAAGGATTAAGACAATTATTATTAACCAAAAAATTAGATGATATCACGGTTACGGATATCAGTGCAATTTGTGATATTTCTAGAACGACCTTTTATCGTAATTTCAATAATGTAACCGATGTTTTAGAGGTAATGTTTAATTACTTTTATAAAAGGTATCTTTTAAATCTTCCAAGTGCTGATAATAAATTACTATTTTTTTGTAATTATTGGCAATTTCATAAGGACTTAGTTTCAATCTTATATAACCAAGCAACTAATGTTTTATATAATGTTATCGGGCTTTATTTCAAAGATAGTAACCCTGAGCTTTTAAATCTAAAAGTAGAAATTTTTTGCTATCTTTTAAGCAGTTGGTCGAAAAATTCAACATGGACTAAGAATTATGTAGAGAGTTTAATTTCTAAAACTTTAACCCCGTTTGCTATTAAGCTAATTATAGAATGAAAGAGAGGAAAATATGAAAAAAATATTTATTTGTTTGTTTATGCTATTATCTTTACTAACATTTACTAGTTGTAGTAATACTAATGTTTCTAGCGATGATCAAGCAAAGACCCCACTTGCTACTCCGACTTTAACTTTAAGTGGGAATGTAGCTAGTTGGAACCAAATTAGTGGGGCGGTAAATTACGAATTATCTTTAGATGGTGAGACATCTAATACAAACACAACTACTTATACTTTTAATCAAATAGAGCCAGGAACATATAAATTAAAGGTACGGGCTTTAGCAAGTAATGATTCTAATTTTACTAATAGTGACTACTCTAACGAAGTAGCTTATACAGTTGAGGCAAAAGCTCCAATAAAAGAAAAATTAACAGCTCCTGTTATTAGTTTAAATGATGATGTTGTTTCTTGGGAGCCTATTAATAATGCAAGTGGTTATCAAATTAAGATTAATGACGATGAAAAACAGATAAAATCTGCAAGCTATCAAATTACAGAATCAACAGTTGGTACTTATAAAATACAAGTTATGGCTTTAGCAGCTGCTGATTCAAATTATTTAAATAGTGATTATTCTAATGAGGTAGAATATGTCGTTGAATCAGTTGTAGAATTAGCTAATACGACTGTTTATCTAGTTGGCGATTCGACGGTTGCGTCCTTTAATGACGTAACTTACTATTATCCACGCTATGGCTATGGTACTACGCTTAGTCAATATCTATCTCCTAAGGCAGAGGTTGTTAATCTGGCTTTATCAGGTAGAAGTTCTAAGAGTTATCTAGTAGAAAGTAATTACCAAAATCTTAAATCTAGTCTTAAAGAAAATGATTATTTATTGATTGGCTTTGGGCATAATGATGAAAAAAATGATGATCCAACGCGTTTTTCTAGTGCTAATGGTTCATTAACCGAAGAAGGTTCTTTCAAATATAATTTATATAATTATTACATTAAGCTAGCAGAAGAAAAATCTGCAACGCCAATCTTAGTTACCCCAATAGTTAGAGCTAATTCTAAAGATGATTATACTGGTTCATCTGCTCATATTACGGCATATGGTGATTATAGACAGGCCATTTGTGAGTTAGGTGAAGAAGTAGGAGTAACCGTTTTAGATTTAACTACGGCAACTAAAAATCTATATGAAGAAGTTGGATATGATGAGGCTATTAAATTTCATGCCTGGACTACTTCTAATAGTGCTTCTGTAGATACTACTCACCTTAATATATATGGTGCTAAAATGGTTGCTTATAATTTAGCCACACTATTGCAAAATAGTAATTGTGAGTTAAAAAATTATGTAAAAGAGGATATTTCAGCACCAACCGTTGCTGATTTAGTAGTTAATCCAAATTATCAAGAATCAGACTATAAACCATTTGATGCTACAACATATGTTCCAAAAACGTGGACTAACTTTATTAGTCCTGATTGGTATGGAACAGCCTTTGGTGATTGTGGTGGAACTCCTACTTCTAAATCTAGTGGCTATGTAGCAGAAGAATTGGTAGCAAATGAATTTACGGTTGGTCAAACAGGAACTAGTAGTCCTAAAGGCAAAATTGCATCTTCAACCGAAGGTATAGCAATGATTTTTAAACAGGTTTCTATTAATAAGAATTTTAAAATTACTGCTGAAGTAAAAGTTAGTAGTGAAGTAGATACTAAGCAAGCAGGCTTTGGTTTAATGTTAAGGGATGACATTTATGTAGAACAAAGCAGTAGCGATAAATCAATTATTAGTAATTATGTAGCAGCAGGAATGTATACTTCTGATTCAGCAACTAATATCATTTATTCAAGGGAAAGTACAAAGCTTATTAATAGTGGTAATGTAGTAAATGGTTTATATCAAACAGGTGATACAGCTTTATTAGAAATTGAAAGAATCGGTCAGGTTGTTAATGTCAAAGTAACTTATAAAGATGTGGTTTATGAAGAAACATATACCGACTTTGATTTTGTTGCCATTGATAGAGAATATATGTATGTAGGTATGTATGCTACTAGAGGAACAGTCGCTCAATTCACTAATGTTTCATTTGTGATAACTGGTGATGCAATGATTGCATAGCTTTCTAGGCTTTAGTAGAATTTCAGGTTAGCAGTCAGTTTAGTTAATTTACAATAGTATTTAAAAAGAGTGGTCGGTGTATACTGGGCCACTCTTTAATATTTAATAATGTCTTATAATTTTTGATTGATGTCTTTTAGTAAATTAAAATATAGATTTTAGCAAAAGGAACAAAAATGAACAATAAAAAAATAGTTATCATGTTATAATTGGCATGAGGTGAGAGTATGTTGATTAAAGATAGACTTAGAGAATTGCGTAAGGCAAAGAATATGTCACAAGAGGCTGTGGCTTTAGAATTAGCAATTAGCCGATCAACCTATGCTAAATGGGAAACAGGAATTAGAGTTCCCCAAAAATTTTATTTAGAACAACTGGCTACTTTATATGGTATAAGTCTTTATGAAATTATTGGGGTAGATGATGCGAAGGAATTAGTAATTGATACTAGCAACAAACTAAATAAAACCATTTTAGGGATGATTTTAGGACTAGCGAGTCTTTTTATAATTGCTATATCAATATCTTATTTTTTTAAGATATATGGGACTTATTGTGTTGATATTATTGGTTTACTTGATGATAATGGTTATATTTATATTATCTATAGCTTAGTAGATATGTCTAGAAACCCCTATCCGCTTACATCATTAATAATAAATGCGGTGTTTATAATATCAGCCATAATCACATTTTTAAGTAATAATCATAAGCCCTATAAAATAATTAGAAATATATCTATTTTATGCTTTATTTTAGCGATTATTTTTATTGTTATAGCTTTTTTGTCAGGACGTTTTATGTTACCTTTATGGCTTGGTAAATATTTAGTTTTCGAGGTTTAAATATGAATAAATTTGTAATATTATTAATTTTAGTTTTTCTTGTTGGTTGTGCTGATACCCCAAGACACGCTATGGAATATGATGATTTTTTGAATAAGTATGAAAGTATTATGATAAAGGCCTAAGCTAAAGAAGAGTATCAGTATTTCACCTATATAGAGGAGGAATATGATACTAATAAAACAAATAAGTTAATCCGCAAATATGAGTTTAACACTAGTAACTATTATCTTAATATTACCCTTGCTACGTCATCAGACGACTATTTCGAAGGAGCTATCAGCTATAAATATTTTATAGATGAAAATTATATCTATAATTTCATTGATTTAAACTTTGGTGGACGAGTAGTTAAGAAAAGTTATTTTAAGGCTGATAAAAATTATATTCTAAAATATGGTATTGCCCCTTTTTATGAAGAATACAAAAAAGATTATGAGGAGACTTTAGCTAAAAGTGTTTTATTAGATAGAATGGCTTATTTAGATGAACAATTTGCTAATAGGTCGCAATATTTTAATTCGACAATTAGTTTAACTCCTTATTTAGTAGAAGATAATCTAATGGTTGAGTTTGATTATGCATTTGAGTCTGATGATGAATATAATGATATAGTTAAAAGTGAAATAGCTTTTTCTGATGACTCTATTACTAGAATTGGTAATTATTATGAAGATAATAGCTACTTTATAAAAAACTATGATGATAAAACAGAGGTATTAGAAGAAATACCTAATATAGCTGACTATGAATTTAATGAAGTTGCTACTTATATATCATTTTACTTTAATTACATATAATAAAATTTGACTAAAAAGAAAAAGCTTAAGGAGTTATTGGCTTGACAAGTATAAAATAAATATGTTATTATAATTGACGAAATATGACGGCATCGATATTTGTCATCGGATAAATATCGTAAGGGTGCTTAAACGTGCTTCGTAGATCTTTGAAGAGGTGCGTTTAGGTGCCCTTTATTTTTTTGCCTAAATCAGGAGGTATGAAGATGAAAAATAGTAGAAACTTTTACAAATATATATTATTAGGTATTTTAGGTATGGTAGGAACTTCTAGTACTATTTTTGCTGATACCTTTTTTGTTGCTAATCGTTTAGGAACGAGTGGTCTAACAGCTTTAAATATCGCAATTGCTATTTTTGGTTTGTTGAGTGGTACAGGTTTAATGCTAGGGGTCGGTGGTGCAACTATGTTTAGTATCTATCAAGCACAAAAAGATTCTAAAAAAGCTAAACAAATCTTTACCTTAGCATTCTTAAATGCAATAATAATTGGTTTTATTTTATTTTGTTGTGGTCTATTTTTAGCTAAACCTATAGCTCAAATGCTTGGGGCCAAGGGAGAAATATTAAGCATGTGTACTAGCTACATTAAAACGGTCTTATGCTTTAGTCCTTTTTTTGTAATCAATTATCTAATGATGCCTTTTATTAGAAATGATGCTAATCCTAAATTAGCTATGCTAATGATGGTAGCAGGTAGCTTAAGTAATATAGTTCTAGACTATTTATTTTTATATCCTTTAAATATGGGTATTTTGGGCGCCGCTCTAGCAACCGGGTTTTCGCCTATAATTAGCTTAATAATAGGATTATTTCATTTTATTTTTCATAAAAATAATCTGCGTTTAGTAAAAATTAGATATAGTTTTAAAGATACATTAGAGATTATTAGACCTGGTTTAGCGACATTGATTAGTGAATTTTCAGCTAGCCTAGTTTTAGTTGTTTTTAATCTTATAATACTTCATATTTCTAATGAAATTGGTGTGGCATCTTATGGTGTAGTAGCAAATCTCGGTTTAATTGTCATTGCTATTTTTAATGGCTTAACTCAAGGTTTACAACCACTATTTAGTGTAGCTTATGGCGAAAACGAAACAAAGCAATTAAAACATCTTTTACATAAAGGCTTAATTATAGCTTTCTTGATTGGCTTAGCATTTCATCTGTTAAGTATTGCTTTTACTAGTCAGTTGGTAAGTATTTTTAATAGTGAAAATAATCCGCTTTTAGAACAATGGGCTAAAGAAGGATTAGTGACCTATTTTGTAGGTTACTTATTTGCTGGTTTAAATTATTTATTGATTTCTTATTTTAGTATTATTGGTAAAACTAAATTAGCATTTACATTATCCATATTTCGGGGTTTTGTGGGAATTATTGTCTTAGCCTTAATTCTTGGCAATACAGTTGGTTTATTTGGTATTTGGTTAACTTATCCTTTAGTTGAATTTATTAGTCTAGTTTTAGCTACGCTAGCCTACCAAAGAGAAGCTAGGATGTTAGATGGTTATCTCTTAGAAAAAGAAAAAAGAGAAACGGCCTAGTTTCTCTTTCAGTCTTGTTCAATATCTACAAATTTAGCCTTAACCAAATTAGCTAAATCTTTTGGATTTAATTTAACCTGGTAACCAATTTTACCAGCTGATACATATATATAATCTAGCGTTTCAGCACTTTTATCGATGAAGGTTGGCCAAAGCTTTTTCATACCGATTGGTGAACAACCACCACGTTCATAGCCAGTTAAAGGAAGTAAATCTTTAGTGGCAATTAATTCTAATGTCTTTTGCCCAATATTTTTGGCAGCCTTTTTAAGATCTATTTCTTTAGCAACCGGGACAACCAAAACAAAATATTTATTTTGATTATGGCATACGATGGTTTTATAAGCTAAGTTTTCATCAAGATTAAGCTTAGCTATCGTGTCAACACCACTAGTAAATTTATCATTAGCTTCATAGGCTAATTCTTCATATTGGATTTTATGCTGAGCTAAAATTCTTATCGCATTTGTTTTAAGCATATTAGTAACACATTTATCAATTAAGATAATTAATTATCTTAAATAATTAACTCCTTTCTCACTAAAATAGATATTATAATATAATTTTTCTAAAATGCAAATATTATTTGAAATTTTTGCTAAAAAATTATATAATAAAAATGGATATTATCTACATTATTGAGAAGGGGTGACAAATTTGGTCAAAAAACAATTATATAAGGGAATAGATTGTCCAACGATTTTTGCTAAATCATTTACAACAGGCTACAATATCGCTGATATTCCTTTTTGTTTAAGAAAGAATGAAATTGCCAAGCTAGACCCAAGCAATATGCCTTTTCCAATCGAGGTCAGTGAGGATTCTTTGTTAGACATCGACAAGTTTTATTTTATGTTTAGTTCTTTGTTAAAGGCAAACAAGGATATTTTAAAGCATCTTAATTTGATTATGAATGCTACTTTGCGTTATTGTGATTTATTGGCTGATTGTATTATTATTAGGCATAATCGAGTTATGTTAATTGAATTTTGCTATGATTTGACATCTAATAATAATTTAGATATTAAAGAACAACAAGTGACTTTTGTTATGCATAAGTTAGAAAATACCTTAAAAAAATATTTACCGATTGATACGGTTGTTAAGTCTTATTTATTTCCGATTCGCAAAGGAGATAATATCTTTGAAATAGAGCGTTTAGCTAAAGCAATCGATGATTTTTATACAAAGACAACAAATAAGGAATTAATTAAATTGATTAAGTAAACTTTTAACATCTCTAGCTAGTTTAGAGATGTTTTTTTATGCTATAGATGCTATAATAAAAAAAAAGAAAGGTTTAAGGTTTCGTTTTATGAAATATTTGTATCAGGAAGACTTTCAGGATTTCCCTTTAACAGAATTCCCTTATGATAAAGATCATAGTGCCCTTGGTGAATATCATACCTTTGTTATCCCGGGCTATTCTGGTAATTTTTATGATCCTATTAGCCTTCATCAGTGGCGGAGTAAAGATGGCAGTTGGCTTATTACTAGTGACGGTAAGAAGAAGTATTTAGAACAAAACCGAGCTGATGAAGTAACGGGAGCTTTTTTAAATGTTTATTCAACTTTAGTATTAAAAGAAGCAATTTATGCACCTTACCAAATAGAATGTGAGTTGTCTTTATTTTCCTTAGAAAACTATGGTGGTATAACATTTTTATATCAAACATCTCGCAATCTATATGCTCTTTTATTTAAAGAGGGAGAAATTCTTTTAGTTAAACGCTATGATGAGGAATTTATAACATTAAAGAAAGTAACTTATGCAGTTAAGGCACTAACTAATTACCAGGTTAAAATTATAGTTGATTTAGCAGAGGTTAGTGTTTTTCTTAATGATACTTTTTTGTTGAAGACTAAAATCATGTTTAGGGTTGGCAAGGTTGGCTTTATGAGTAAGGTTTGTGCAAGATACTCTTATCTAAATATTGCTTTAACTGAGACTAATTTTGCTAAGCATTTAGAACAAAAAGAAGTGGAAAACCAAAGATTAAAGGCTAAACAAAATAAATATAGCCCGTTAAAGTTGATTCATAAAATTAATCTTGGTGATTTTGGTTCTGGTCGCCAACTTCGTATAGCTAGGTATCAAAATGAAGTGTATTTTTTATTGGCTCAACATCAAAAAAGGGTAATGCGCGATAGCTTTGCGAGATTAAGCTCTTTAACTTGCTTTAAACTTGATGGGCAAGTCATGTGGCAAAAGGGTTTAGCTTGTAATGATGCTTCACATACTTTAATCAGTTGTGATTTACCATTTCAAGTGACAGATTTTAATAATGACGGCAAGTTAGAAGTTATATATAGTATGGATTTTAAAATATATGTTGTTGATTTATTGACTGGCCAAGTTATTAAAGAGGGATTTCCTCCTGTCATCTATAAGGATGAACTGGTCAAAAATGAACCATTTTACTATCTAAATTTAGATGGTTTAAGAGTAGCTGATTTTGAAGGACTTGGTTATCAAGGTGATTTAGTAGTTAAAGATCGATATCAAAATGTATGGGCTTTAAATAATGATTTAGAAATTCTTTGGCGCTATCATCATAAGAATACAGGACATTTTCCATATGTAGGGGATTTTAATAATGATGGTCTTGATGAAATATTAATTGGCTATGACTATGTAGATAGTAAGGGGCAAATAATCTGGTCGGCGCCATATAATAGTGACCATACGGATGAGATAATTTTTTGTGAGTTAGAACCAAGTGGTAGTCCATATTTTATTTTGGCATCAGGTAATGAAGGTATGAACATATTAGATGTTAATGGTCAAGTTTATAAGCATAATGAAATTGGTCATGCTCAAAGAATTAGTGTAGCTGATTATGATTCTAAGCGCTATGGCTATGAAATTATTGCGACTGCCTTTTGGGGTAGTCCAGGAATAACTAGAAGTTATGATTATCAGGCTAATATTATAGCTGAAAAGGAATTTATGACTAATGGCAATTTAGTTGCTCCCCTATTATATGATGGAATTAATTCTTTATGCCTTTTAAATGCGAGTTTAGAAGGAGGAATTATGGATAGTGATTTAGATATAGTAGTTAAATTTCCTGCTGATGGTCACCCCGATCTTTGTAGTGAGGTTTTTGACATTGATGGTGACGGAATTGATGAGATAATTTGCTGGGACCAAAAAGAAATGTGGATTTATAAGGCTGAAAAATACACATTACCCCAAACTAAATATAAACGTTACCCAGAAAATGCCTTTAGTAATTACCGCGGGGAATTTTTAATTAAAGTAGAGGATAAGGAAAATGGAAAAAATTAAATTTAAGGATTTAACGATTACAATTGATTATGAAAATGACAAGGAAAATGCCATTCAAAAAGCCATTGATAAGTGTGCTAATGCAGGCGGAGGGTATGTATTAGTTCCAAGTGGTTTTTACATTTCTAAACCTATAGTTTTAAAGTCTAATGTATGTCTTAAAACTAAGAAAGGAACAGTAGTTCTTTTTAAAAAGGTTAAAGAATGGTACCCACTCAAAATCACGGAATATGAGGGCGTTAAAAGAATAAGAGCTGTTTCCCCGATAAGTGCTTATGAGGCAAAAAATATTGGTATAATTGGGGAAGGCATTCTTGATGGTGATGGTTTTAATTGGCGACCACTTAAAAAATTTAAAGTAACGGATAAGTTTTTTAATAATGTTTGTCTAGCTAAAGAAAAAGATACCATTATTCCTACTAAAGAGGGCGGAATATGGTACCCGACTAAGAGTAGTTATGAATTAGCTCTTCAAGGCGATGAACCACTTCCAACACAAGAAAACTTAACTAAATATGCTAATAATTATGATTATTTTCGCCCAGTTTTTGTGTCTTTAGTTAAATGCGAAAATGTCATCTTAGAAAAGACAACCTTTAGAAATAGTCCAGCTTGGACTATTCATCCGCTTTACACTAATAATTTAACTATTAAAGATTGTTATATCTTTAATGAATCATATGCCCAAAATGGGGATGGTATTGATATTGAATCTTGTCAAAATGTTCTAATTAAAGATAATATCATTAGCGTTGGTGATGATGGTATTTGCTTAAAGTCTGGCAAAAATAGAGAAGCAAGATTAACACCAATTCCTACTAAAAGTGTTGTCATTAAGGGAAATAAAGTGTATAATGCTCACGGCGGCATAGTAATAGGTAGTGAAATGTCACGCGGAGTATATGATGTTTTAGCTAGTAATAATGTTTTTGTAGGAACAGATATTGGCTTGCGTTTTAAAACGCAAATAGGACGTGGTGGTGTCGTTGCTAATATTAATATTAAAGATACCTACATGTATGATATTATTAATGAAGCAATAATTATGACCTGTGGTTATGAACTTTACCGGATGGAAAATGAATCACGTGATGTAGTAGAGCAAATTAAATTGGATGATATTCCGGAATTTAGAGATATTGTGATTGAAAATTTATATTGTGCTAATGCAAAGATGGCAATAAGTTTAACTGGTTTAGAAGAAAAGCCAATCAATCATATCACTTTTAAAAATGTCACCATTTATGCTAAGCAAGGGATTAAAGAAATAAATACAGCCAATATAAAATATGATAATGTAAACATTATCACACTTTAATTAATTGTAAAAGAAAGTTAATAGTAGTAAAATTAAATAGAAGAGGAGTTTATAATATGAATATTAAACCAACGTTAGTCATTTTAGCGGCTGGAATGGGAAGTCGTTATGGTGGCTTAAAACAAATGGATTCAATTGATAACGCAGGCGATAAAATAATTGATTTTTCCATGTTTGATGCGTTAAGAGAAGACTTTGATGAAGTAGTCTTCATAATTAAAAAGGCCATTGCTGATGATTTTATCAGTCAGGTTGGCAAAAGAGTAGAAAAACATTTCAAAGTATCTTATGTTTACCAAGAACTTGATAAATTACCAGAAGGTTATAAGGTAGATGCTACTAGAGTAAAGCCTTGGGGTACAGCTCATGCTTTATTATGTTGCAAGGATGTCATCAAAAAACCATTCTGTGTTATTAATTCTGATGATTTTTATGGAAGAGATGCTTTTAAAAAGATTCATGATTTTTTAGTAACACCACATGCGGCTGATGGCAAAATGCATTTTGCAATGGTTGGCTATGAATTAAATAAGACATTAACTGAAAATGGTACAGTAACTCGCGGTGTTTGTGTAGCCGATCAAAATGGTTTCTTAACAGATATCAATGAAACAAAAAACATTAAACACAAAGGTAATGATGGTACATACGAATTAAATGGTGCTTGGCACGATATTAAAGGTGATACTTTAGTTTCTATGAATTTTTGGGGCTTAACACCAGAAATCTTCCCATATTTAGAAAAAGGCTTTAAGGAATTCTTAAATAACACACAAGATTTAATTTCTAGTGAATTTTATATTCCAACATTTATTGATACTTTAATTAAGAGTAATAAATGTGATGTTACAGTTTTATCAACTTCAGCTAAATGGTTTGGTGTAACTTATAAAGAAGATAAACCAGAAGTAGTTAAATCAATTGCTGAATTAAAAGCCCAAGGTGTCTATCCAGAAATTCTATGGCAATAATTTAGAACAAATTAAAAAAAATACTTGCAATGATGAATATGTTTTGTTATAATACATCTTGCAAGTTAGTTGGACCCTTAGCTCAGTTGGTAGAGCAACTGACTCTTAATCAGTGGGTCAAGAGTTCGAGTCTCTTAGGGTCCACCATTAATTTAGTGTTAAATTTGGTTGTAAAATCAATATAATTAAGAAAACTGTTCGAGTCAGTTTTCTTTTTTTTCGCTTCAACTGACCAATAAACTCTATATGCTCAGTGGGTCTAATGACTTAATTAAAATACCAATAACAATATCTAATAGCCTTAATTTAAAATTAGAAATGATACTCTTATGGCTAAAAAACCATAAGATGTTCTTTAAGAATAATATGGTATTAAAGGAAAAGATTCCAAAAAAAGTAGCTCGGTTCTTTTTGCAACTATCCTTTTGTAAATAAAAGGGCATCTCTCTTTTGTAAATGGAATCTATCAAAAATTTAAAATAAATCACTTGGAAGGGACTTTGTTGTACAAAAAAGATTATAAATATGATTAGAAGAGTTACGTATGATTGAGTTTGAAAAATGGTAAGTTACATAATTCTAAAACTATTTTTCTAAATTTGAAGCAATATGGTTTGCAGGTTGTTTTGGTAAATAAGCAAAAAAAAGAAAGGTTATATCCTATAGTGAACCCCAAAAGTTGGACTAGTAGAAAATACTAGAAAGACTTATGGGGGGGGGTTTATGAAATTAAAGTTAGAAGATAAACTAAAAATAATTACAATGTATGAAGTCGGTGATTCAATTTCATCAATTAGTAAAAAATTTAAAGTTTGTGAATCAGTTGTTAACCGAATAAACCGTCAATATCGAGAACATGGGATTGAGTCATTTAAAACTAAAGGCAAAAATATGGTGCGAGGTTCAAAAAAATAGAACTAAAAACGAAATAATAATATACATGATTATTTGTATTTTAATTGAAGGCAAATTATATAGTGAAGAAGTCAAAAATAAATTCAATTTATCTAATTTGACATTCTATCGGTATATGTCTTTAATCAAAATACAGTTATGCTTGCGTTATAAATATTGAATTGAATAGTTTTACTTAATTTTTCAAATTTTCTTTTAATAAGTAGGTAAAATTTAAGCTTTTTTCATTAAAAATTGACTAAAAATAAAAAAGCTGTTGCTTAGGCAACAACTTACTATTTTTGAGTTTCTTCGATAGCCTTAATTACCTCAGACCTAAATCCGGATTCTTCGAGGGAAATAATTCCCTTAATAGTAGAACCTTTAGGCGAAGCTACTAAATCTTTCACTTGAGCAGGGTGTAGACCCTGTTGTATCATATTCGCTGTTCCTATAAGCATCTGGCTAATCATCTGATAAGAAGTAGTGCGGTCAAGGCCAAAGTTGACAGCTGCCTCGCTTAAGGCTTCACAAAACATAGCTGCATAAGCAGGTGTGCAGCCAGCAATTGTGCTAGCAATTGCTAAAACACTACTAGGAACATAATAAATTTGTCCAACTTTACTAAAGATAGTGGTAAAGGTTGCTAAATCAGCATCTGTTAAGTTGTGTGCTTGATTAGTAATAAATATTCCTTTCGCTACACTAATACAAACATTAGGTATAGCATTAATTAATTTTGTACTTCCTAATGCTTGGTATTCTTTTTCTGGGAGTCCAGAAATTAGAGAAACAACAAATTTAGTTGCTGGTAAGTCAATTAAAAATGGCTTAATATCAGCAAAGTCAGTTGGTTTAACAGCTATAACAATGATATCAGCCTGACTAATTAATTCCTCTTTATTAGCTAAAGGCGTGATTTGATATTTTTGACAATTTTGTTCAAGCCTTTGGTAATTGCGAGCATTAGCCAAGATATTAGTTGGTGCAATAGCTTTGCTTCTAATTAAACCTTCAGTTAACATACTAGCAATATTTCCAAAGCCAATAAAACCTATTTTTTTATTCATTGCCTACCTCTCTTACATAATCAGAGTGTGCATTAAAATAATCAGTAATTGTTTTTTGTAAATCTTCACACATTTTAGTAATGCATTCTTTTTTAGGTAAAGAATAATCAGGATAATAAGGCTTTAAAATATTTTGTTTAACCATTGGTTTTTTCTTCCAAAAATAAAAGCCTTTAGGCTTATGGAAGGTGATGCAAATAGGAATAATAGGCACCTTAGCAGCATAAGCGATATGGAAAGCACCTGGCATAAATTTACGGATGTGATCACAATAAGGTATTAAATGTGCTTCAGGATAAATATGAATAAATTGATTTTTAGTTAATTCCTTTTTTGTATCACGTAAAAATCTTATCATTAATTTTTGGTCAGTTGGAATAGGTACTGCTCCACAAAAACGTAAATAGCGACTAGCAAAGCCAAAGCCTAAATTGCTTTGTAACATAGTGACATAAACCTTTTTAGGAAAAAAAGTTGGCACATTTATAAAGGCATCTTGAATAAGACAATGGTTTGAAATAGTAATGGCACCTTTAATTCCTTTAATATTCTTTTTACCTGTTATACGAAATCCCCATAAAAGATATTTAGCAAACGTACAACCTATAATTGTTAAAAGCAAGACTATTTTAGAAACAAAAACAAAAAATATATTATGATTATAAAATGGATAGTCTGGTTTTAAAACAACTTCCCTAGGTTTAAAACCATTCTGATACTCATTTTTTTCATCTTCAAGCTCTAATTGCTTTTCATCAATCATTAATAACCCACCTCTTTGTAATGATAACATAAAATGAGTTTCAAAACTAGTAAAAATATGTTAAAATAATACAAAGTGGGTGTTTTTATGCTGATAATTTTTGGTGGTTCGTTTAATCCGCCAACTAAGGCTCATTTGAGCCTTGTTAATCTAATAAAAAGTAAATATCCTGATGCTAAGATAGTCATTGTGCCAGTATCTAGCAAAAATTATACCTGGAAACATAATTTAGCGAGTGATAGGGATAGATTTAATATGCTTAAACTGGAATTTGCAGATGTGGAAATATCAACCTATGAGTTTAATATTCCTAAGTATGAGGGTACATATAAGTTGCTGACAGACTTTAAAAAATATGATCAAGAAATTTATTTTTTAATTGGTAGTGATAATTTGCATCAAATGCCTTTATGGCTTAATTTTGCTAATTTAATTAAGGATTTTAAGTTTTTAGTGGTTAAACGGCCAACCGACGCAATTGACTTTAGCCAATTTGGCCCTTACCAAAGCAATTTTGCGGTTATTGAAATGCATAATGAAATATCTTCTACCAAGGTAAGAGAAGATGTTGATAAGTATAAAGACTGGTTATTACCAGCAATATACTCCTATATTAAAGAACATAAACTATATGAGGTGAAATAATGTTAAAGAATGGCTTTATTAAAGTGGCATGTGTCACTCCGACTTTAGAAGTTGGTAATCCTAATTACAACATTAAAGAAATTGTTAAATTGGCTAATGAGGCCAAAAGTAGTATTACAGTTTTTCCTGAACTTTGTATCAGTGGTTATACGTGTGGAGACTTTTTTTATCAGGATAGCCTTTTAGATGATGTTTATGCTGCAATTGAATATTTTTGTATTAACAACATGAATAAGGGAATTGTTGTTTTAGGAGCTCCATTAGTTTGTGAGGGTTCTTTAATTAATGCGGCTATTGTCATTCAAAAGCATCATATTTTAGGTGTTGTACCTAAAAGAACTATTCCTAATAACCATGAGTTTTATGAGAAAAGATGGTTTAAATCTGCCCGTAATATTTCAACTACAAATATTTATATTAATGGAGCTTATTATCCTCTTGGGCAAATTTTATTCCATGAATGGGAGCATAATATTCATTTTGGTATTGAAATTTGTGAGGATATGTGGTCTAGTATAACTCCAGCTAATAACCTAGCTTTGTGTGGAGCTAATATGACAATTAATTTATCAGCCTCTAATGAAGTTTTAGGTAAGGCTGAAATAAGAAGAAATACAGTTTTAGAAAATTCTAGACGTAATTGTGGGGCATATATTTATGCTTCAGCTGGAGTTAATGAATCAACGAGTGATACAGTTTATAGTGGACATAATATTGTGGCTTGTTGTGGCAGTTTAGTCAAAGAAACAGAAAACTTCTCAATGGATTCAGAGATAATTTACGCTGATATTGATATTAAGATGATTGAATTTGCTAGACGTAATCAAACAGATATGCATGATGATTTAGCGATTGATTTTAAATATCAAGAGGTTGATTTTACTTTGCTAGAAAGTGAAAACTATCAATTTGAAAATGCCATTGATAATACACCATTTGTTCCAAAAACCAATGAGCTTGACGCCTTTAATAAAATTGCTAGCTTGCAAGAGTACGCTCTTTATAAAAGACTAAAACATACAGGCGTTAAAACATTAGTTATTGGGGTTAGTGGTGGTCTAGATTCAACACTTGCTCTTCTAGTAGCTGTAGAAGCCTTCAAACATTTGAATTTACCATTATCTGGTATTATTGCTGTTACAATGCCAGGAATGGGAACTTCTAGTCGAACGAAAAATAACGCTACTAATATGATGGAGGCTTTAGGTCTAACTGTCCTAGAAAAACCTATTAAGGAAGCCGTTTTACAACATTTTAAAGATATTGATCATGACCCAAATGTTAAAGATGTAACTTATGAAAATGTCCAAGCTCGTATTAGAACTTTGATTCTTATGGATTTGGCTAATAAGTTTAATGGTTTAGTTTTAGGTACAGGTGATATGTCTGAGCTAGCCCTTGGTTGGTGTACGTATAATGGTGATCAAATGTCTATGTATGGTATAAATGCTGGCATTCCTAAAACATTAGTGAGATTTATGATTAAGTATTATGCTTTAACCAAATTTAAGAATATAGCTGCTACTCTTAACGATATTATTGATACACCTATTTCGCCCGAACTTTTAGGTAGTGATCAAAAAACAGAAGATAGTATCGGAAAATATGAAATAAATGACTATATATTATATAGATATCTAAATTGTGGTGATAGTGAGGAGCGATTAGTTTATTTACTTCAAGAAGCCTTTACTATAAAAGAAGAGGAAGCACAAAAATATGTTAAAAACTTCTTCTTTAGATTCTTCACCCAACAATTTAAACGTCAGGCTACGCCAGATGGACCAAAAATTTTAAATGTTTCTTTGGCGCCTCGAGGCGACTATCGGATGCCAAGTGATATTAAGAGGTGGTAAAAATGGCAAAGAAAAAAGTAATACTAGGCCTATCAGGTGGTGTTGATAGTAGTGTCGCTGCTATTAGACTAATGAAAGATGGCTATGAGGTTGAGGGCATGTTTATGCGCAACTGGGATAGTGCCACTAATAATGATATTTTAGGTAATCCGGATTTAAACGATGACGTTTGCCCCCAAGAAAGAGATTATCAGGACGCTAAAGCTGTGGCTGATAAACTAGGTATTAAATTACACCGGATTGATTTTATTGCTGAATATTGGGATTATGTTTTTACATATTTTATTAACGAGTATAAAAAAGGTAGAACACCTAATCCAGATATTATGTGTAATAAATATATTAAATTTAATACTTTTTTAGCTAAAGCCAAAGAACTTGGGGCAGATTATATTGCCATGGGTCACTATGCTAGAGTTAAGCATTTAGAAGACCATTCTCTTTTACTGCGTGGGGTAGACGATAATAAGGATCAAACCTATTTTCTTTGTATGATTAGTCAAGAACAATTACGAAATAGTTTGTTTCCTATTGGGGATATGTTAAAAAAAGAGGTAAGAGCTTTAGCAGCAGAATATGATTTAGTAACGGCTACAAAAAAAGATTCTACAGGTATTTGCTTTATTGGTGAACGTAATTTTAAAGCTTTTCTTCAAAACTACTTACCAGCTCAACCAGGACAAATGGTAACAACCGATGGTAGAGTAGTAGGTATGCACGATGGTTTAATGTATTATACAATTGGGCAAAGAAAGGGCCTTGGCATTGGTGGTAATCATGATTTTGCCAATGAACCATGGTTTGTCATCGGTAAGGATTTAATTAAAAATCAGTTAATTATTGGTCAAGGTGATGATAATAAATATCTCTATTCTAATCACCTTTTGGCTAGTGAATGCAATTGGATTAGTGGCATTCCAGAAGAGAACAAAAATTATACGGCTAAGTTTAGATATCGGCAAAAGGATATTCCAGTAACGATTAAACATTTGCCAAATAATAAAATTGAAATATTTTATCCTGGCTTAGCTAAAGCTGTAACTCCTGGTCAAGCTGCTGTCATCTATGACGGTGAAATTTGTTTAGGTGGAGCCATAATTGATGAAGTTTATATGGATGAGGAAAAGAGAAGATATTAATGGAAGAATTAAAGGGCGTATTCGTATCAGAAATCTATAAAGCTCCTGATTCTGCTTATAAGGTTGTTTTGGTTAAGGCTAATAATAAAAATTACACCTTAAGTGGCAATTTACCTCTTTTAGAAGAGGGACTTAGCTATGTCTTTTATGGTGATTTTGTCAATCATCCTAAGTATGGCAAACAATTTAAGGTTACTTCCTATAAGCGTATTAAGGACACCAAGGCGGGACTTATTACTTATCTTTCTAGTGATAAGTTTTATGGCATTGGTAAAAAGACAGCTACTAAGCTGGTTGAGATTTTAGGCGAAGATGCCCTTTTATTAATAGCTAAAAATAAGGAAGTTTTAGACAAGATTCCTAATTTAACTAAGCCCAAAAAGCAACTTATTTATGAACAAATAAAAGCTAATTCGGAAGAAGATGCCACCTATATTGAATTATATAATTATGGTTTAACTCCTAAAATGGCTAATAAGCTTTATGAGCAGTATGGTACTAATACGCTTAATTTAATTAAAGAAAATCCCTATCGACTTATTTATGATGTGGTTGGCTTTGGCTTTAAAAAGGCCGATAATTTAGCTATGAGTTTAGGTATTAATGCGGATAATGAGATAAGGATTAAAGAGGCAATTTTATATACTTTGACTAATTCCTGTTATCAAGATGGCAATTGTTATATTTTAGTTAACGATTTAATTAAATTGACAAATAACTATTTAAATATCGACACGAAACTTATAATTGATAGTTTAGAAGAATTAAAGGATAAAAGGCGCTTAGTCCAAAAGGATACTAAGGTTTATCCTAACGTTTTATATAATGCTGAATTTAAGGTTGCCCAGTATTTAAAGCAGTTAGCTAATGCGCCGTTTAGACAATATGAAAAAGCAAAAATTGAACAAGCTTTAAAAAGTGTAGAAGCTAGTAATAGTTTTAGCTATACAGTTAAACAAAAAGAAACGCTAGCTAAGATTTTAAATGATAAGGTTGCCATCATCACTGGTGGTCCGGGAACAGGTAAAACAACCATTGTTAAGGGAATTATTAAAATGTTTAATAAGCTTAATAATGTAAAAAATGACCCGAGCATTTTACTTTTAGCTCCTACTGGTCGGGCGGCTAAACGGCTAAAGGAAGCTAATGGTCTAGAAGCCTATACTATTCACAAGGCTTTAGGATATGATTATACAGGTGAGTTTTCTTTTAATGAATTTAATCGTTTGCCCTATGATTTAATTATTATAGATGAAGCAAGTATGATTGATATTGAACTGGCATATCACCTTTTAGAGGCTATTAATACCTTTTCCCAGGTCATTTTTATTGGTGATGAAAATCAGTTACCAAGTGTAGGCCCAGGAGAATTTTTACACGATCTTATTAATTCAAAGGCTTTTAGTGTTTATCGCCTTACAGAAGTTATGCGTCAAGTGGCTGATAGTAATATTATTAAGCTTGCTAATATGATTTTAAAGCAAAATTTGGATTTTAATATTTTTAAAGAGCATCGTGAGGTTTTCTTTTATCAAGCGGATAAAACTAATTTATTAAATGTTATTAAAAGGATAATGGACAATTATTTAAGTAAGGGAAATGCTTTGAATAATTTACAAATTTTAATTCCACTATATCAGGGAGTTGTAGGAATTAACGAAGTAAACAAATTTATTCAAACTAATTATAACCCGCATAAAGAGGTTATGATTAAACGTAGTGATTTAACTTTTTATCCTGATGATAAAGTTTTGCAGCTTCAAAATGATTCGGAAAAAGGTATTATGAATGGCGATATTGGCTATATAGTTGATATTTTTGCTGATTCCGTTGGGGTAGATTTTACGGGGAAGATTGTCAGATTAGCTAGTAGTGATTTAGATAATTTAACCCTTGCCTATGCCATAAGCATTCACAAATCCCAAGGATCAGAGTATGAAAATGTCATATTTCCTATTCTTAGTAGCTACTCTTTAATGTTAAAAAGAAAATTAATCTATACCGCTATTACGAGAGCAAAACAAAAATTAATTATTTTAGGTGACTTAGAATTATTAAAGCATAAAAGTAAGATAAAAGAGCAGTTACGCAATACCTCACTTATGGAGTTTTTAGAGGAAAAGAAAGAAATTACCCCTTATGATTTTATGTAGATAGCTTGATTTTTTTACTAAAAAAAGATTAAAGATGATTTTTTGCGCTAATATTTTTGTAAAAAACGCTATTTTATAAAAAAACATTTAATATTTATATTAAATTGTAGTATAATACCAATGTTTTAGAGGGTCTTAATACCCAAATTTAGAAAGGAGAATAATTAACGTTTGTTAATTATCAAAATAGAGATTTATGAAACATTTAAGTTCAAAAGAAATTAGACAAATGTGGTTAGATTTTTTTAAGAGTAAAGGTCATAGTGTAGAACCATCTGCTTCCTTAATTCCAGATAATGATCCTACCCTATTATGGATTAATGCGGGGGTAACACCATTGAAAAAATATTTTGATGGTAGTATGGTTCCCCTTAACCCACGTATTACTAATGCTCAAAAATGTATTAGAACTAACGATATTGAAAATGTTGGGCGGACAGCTAGACATCATACCTTCTTTGAAATGTTAGGTAACTTCTCCATTGGTGATTATTTCAAGAAGGAAGCAATAAGTTTTGCTTGTGAATTGTTATTTGATCCTAAGTGGTTTGGCTTTGATAAGGATAAGCTTTATATCACTTATTACACTGACGATTTAGAAACAAAAGAGGTTTGGATGAGCCATGGTATTGCCAGTGATCATCTAATTCCGTTATGGGATAACTTCTGGGAAATTGGTGAAGGTCCTTGTGGTCCTGATACAGAGATGTTTTATGACCGTGGTCCTAAATACGATGCCCGCGGTAAAGAATTAATTGAACAAGATATTGAAAATGATCGTTTTATTGAAATTTGGAATATCGTTTTCAGCCAATTTAATTCTAAAGCAGGGGTAAAAAGAGAAGATTATAAGGAATTACCTAGTAAAAATATTGATACTGGTTGCGGTCTTGAAAGACTATGCTGTGTAATGCAGGAAGTAGATACTAACTACGACACCGACCTATTCCGTCCAATTATCAGTAAGACCGAAGAAATTTCTGGAGTTAAATATACTGGCCAAATGGCCTTCAAGGTTATCGCCGATCATGTAAGAACTGTAAGCTTTGCCATTGCGGATGGAGCCACTTTATCAAATGAGGGCCGGGGTTACGTTTTAAGAAGAGTTTTACGTAGAGCCATGAAATATGCTAAGCAAATTGGCATTAATCGTCCGTTTATGGCCGAATTAGTTGACGTTGTTATCGATATTATGGGTAGTTTCTATCCACATTTAGCAACTAAAGCTGATATTATTAAACAAATTATTACGAACGAAGAAAAGAAATTCCTTGAAACATTAAATGTTGGGGAAAAACGGCTTAACGATTTATTAAAGTTAGGTAAAAATATTTCTGGTAAAGATGCTTTCACACTATATGATACATATGGCTTCCCATTAGAATTAACTAAGGAATATGCCTCTGATTTAGGTTATAGTGTTGATGAGGAAGGCTTTAAGCAAGAAATGAATTTACAAAAGGAAAGAGCTAGAGCTAGTAGAAAAGATGTTGAATCAATGAAGAGTCAAAATGAAGCGTATCTTCATTTCAAAGCTGATTCAAAATTTGTTGGCTATGACACTCTAGAAACTAAGGCTAAGGTTATTAAGGTCTTTGCCGAGGGTATCGTTCTAGACCAAACACCATTTTATGCTACTAGTGGTGGTGAGGTTTGTGATAAAGGTGTTATTAATGGCATCAATGTTTTAGATGTTATTAAATTACCTAATGGCCAACATCTTCATGTGATGGAAGAAAATAGCTTTAAAGAAGGTGACGAAGTTTTAGCCTTAGTCGATCAAGAATATAGAGAAGCTATTAGGAAGAATCACTCAGCTGCTCACTTATTACAAGCGGCATTACAACATATTTTAAGTAAAGATACTCATCAACAAGGTCAACTAGTAACAGATAAATTTGTACGTTTTGACTTTAATAACTATAACCCATTATCTAATGAAGATTTATTAGCAGTTGAAGCATTGGTCAATAAATATATTGCTGAAGCTCATAACGTTGTGATTAAAAATATGCCAATTAACGAAGCTAAAGCTTTAGGAGCAATGGCATTATTCAGCGAAAAATATGGCGATGTTGTAAGAGTTGTTAATATGGATTGTTCAATTGAGCTTTGTGGTGGTTGCCATGTTAGCAATACTAAGGATGTAGAAGAATTTATGATTTCTTCATACGAATCTATTGGTTCTGGTATCTTTAGAATTACAGGTGTTACAGGTCCAAAAGCTCTAGAACTTTTGAAGGCTAACGAAGCTAATGTTTACCAAGACATCTATGCCCTAGAAAAGAAAGCTAAAAAACTTATCAATGATCATGCCGACTTAAAAGTTGAAAATATTGTTGTATTTAAGGAACCAACTTCTAAGGGCTATCAATTTGTTCTGGATTTAAGAGCTGAAAAAGCTCGCTTAAGTGAAGCACTCCATCAATTAGATTTAAATATTGCTAAGCTAGAAAGGGAAGCTTCAACCAAAGATTTAGCCCAATATGAAGCTTTAATTAAAAATAATAAATTAGTTTGTGCAGTTAACGGAGTAGCTAAGAATTTACTAAAGGATTTAGCTAAGACCTTAATGAATAACTATAACTTAGATGTTTGTTTCTTAGCGTATAATGAGAATCAAAGCATAACATTTGTATGTGCAGCTAAATCAGGGTATAATGCAGTTGAAATAATTAAAACAGCTACTGCAATATGCGGTGGCGGTGGTGGTGGTAAGCCAGATATGGCCCAAGCTGGTGGTAAGGATGCCACTAAATTTGTAGAAGCTCTTGCTGCTGTTAAGGAAAAATTATGCGCATAATTGGCCTAGATTTAGGAGCTAAGAGTTTGGGTATTGCTATATCTGATGAATTACAAATTATTGCAAGACCACTGATAACTTATTATTTTAAGGAAGATAACTATAAACAGGCTAGTAGTTACCTAATTGACTTATGTCAAAAGGAAAAGGTTACGGAAATAGTCTTAGGCCTACCTAAACATATGAATGGTGATATGGGCATTAGAGCAAATATTAGTTTAGAATTTAAAAAACTAATCGAAGATAATTCTAATATAAAAGTTATCTTGCTAGATGAACGTCTAACGACTTCAATGGTTGATAAGCTTATGCTTGAGGGTAATTTAAGTAGAGAAAAGCGACGTTCTAAAAAAGATGAGCTAGCTGCTCAAGTAATATTACAAAATTATTTAGATAGGAGAAAATAATAATGAGTAACGAGTACATGACAATTAATGCTGATGGTAAGGAAGTTAAATGTAGAATCATTTTCACTTATGAATCTAAGGAATATAATCATAAGTATGTAATTTTTGAATATGGTGATACAAAAGAAATTAGTGCTATGATTTATACAGAAAATGATGGTAATAGTGGTAACTTGATGCCTGTTCAAGATGATAAAGAATGGGATATGCTTGAAGAAGTAGTTAACCAATATTTTGAAGAACATGCACATCATCACCATCATCATGAAGGTTGCAGCTGTGATGATTGCGATGGCTGTGGCTGCGGTGAAGATTCAGCTTGTGGTGGCGATTGTGATTGCGATCATGATCATGACTGTGATTGCGACGACCATCATGAATGTGGTTGCCACCATAATGAGTAATATAGAAAGTATAAAAGCTTATGCCTTAGAAAATCAGGTCCCGATTATTAAAGATGCGGGACTTGCCTTTCTTTTAGAGCAAATAAAGCAATTTAATGTTAGTAGTATTCTAGAAATTGGTACAGCTATTGGCTATTCAGCAATTATGATGGCGCAAACGGGTTCTAATGTTGTCACGATTGAGCGGGACCCTAAAATGTACGAAGAAGCACAAAAGAATATTAACAGCCTCAATCTAACGGATAAAATTAAAGTTATTCATGCTGATGCTTTAATGGCTTTTGATCAGGTTAAAGATAATCAGTTTGATTTATTGTTTATTGATGCTGCTAAGGCCCAATATCAAAAATTTTTTGACATTTATACACCCCTCGTAAAAAAAGGTGGTATAGTTGTTTGTGATAATTTAGAATTTCATGGGTTAGTGGCCAATCCTGATTTAAGTAATTGTTCAAGAAGCCTACGTGCTTTAGTTAGAAAACTGAGAAATTTTAGAGAGAGCTTAGCCAATAATGGGGCTTTTCAAACTAAGTTTTATTCTATTGGCGATGGTATGAGTGTATCTATTAAAAACTAGTCATAGATTATGGCTGGTTTTTTGGTTCTTTCCAAACTGAGGTAGTTAGGTAGGTAGGTAGCTACCTCAGATTTTAAATAACAAAGTAAAAATTGGAGT
>CALUXJ010000004.1 GCA_944324725.1 uncultured Acholeplasmatales bacterium | reverse complement strand
GTAGCGCCGTATACGAGACCCGTACGTACGGTGCAATGGGAGGGACAAAAGTTAAAACTTTTTCTCTACCCTATTTGTCAAAAACTCGTATTGTCAAAAGTGTCGTAATTTGCTATAATTAAAACAAGAATTAAGAAAACGCTTTAGTAAGATTTTACTTTGGGATATATTTACAAATAACTTTTTTTATATAATCCAAAATTTAAGAGAAAGGATGGGTGGCGTGAAGCTAGCTAAGTACGTTCGTTTTTATGTAATTACCTCCCAAGGAATTTTTTTAATGGCTATGTTAGGGGTAGGCGGTTATTTTTTAGGTCGTTATCTCATTAAAGATAGCTACTATTTGGCTGCTATTTTAGCTGTTTTAGGAATTTTTATGGGACTTGTTGTCTTTATCAAGCTAATTTTGAATTATGGAGGGGATCACAATAGAAAAACTATATAAATTAGCCATTGTTGTCAACATAGCTACTATCGTTTTAGGAGCTATCTTGGCAGTAATCTTTTATTTCACAGCCTTTAGAGAAGAGGTTTTCAGCTTAATTTTAGGCTTTTTAGGTGGTATTATTACCTTTTCCATTTTACTGCAAAATGGAAAATCTCTAATTAGGCAAACAAAGATTTTAAAAGAAGGAGCTAAACCAATCAATCATTTTTGGCTATATATGCTTTTAAAAATCGTTTTTCTAGTGGCTTTAGTCTTCATTGTTAGTTATAACGAATTTATTTTAGAGAAGGCTGGTTATAGCTTAATCTTTTTAGCCGTTGGTTATACTATTACTAGAGTCATTGTCATTGCCTCTTGTCTAGTGTTAAAGGAGAGGGTGGTATATTGATTTTTAGCATTTATGAAGAAATTAGGGCCTTGCCAGGTGCAATTAAATCAACGATTTGTTTGACAATAATTTTAGCGCTTTTGGCTATTATTATTAATTGGCGACTGAAAAAGCTGAATCCAGTTGGTAAAACCCCTAAGTGGTTGGTTCCGCTTTTAGCTCTTACAAAGCTCATTAATAATTTTGTTAAGACTAATATCGGTAAAAGATGGAAAAGTTATGCCCCATTCTTTTTCTTTTTAGCCATCTATCTATTAGTTTCTAATACGGCTAGTATTTGGGGAATTACGCAACCGACTAGTTATATTATGGTTAATGCTACGCTGGCAATAGTTATTTTTTTCATTATTCAAGTTACAGGTATTGTTTCGAATGGCTTTAAGGGCTATTTAAAAGGCTTTATCAGCCCGATTCCGATTTTACTACCAATTAATATTGTGGGTGAATTATCATTTCCTTTAGCCCTTTGTTTGCGTATTACCGGTAATATGATGGCTGGTAATGTTATATCTGCTTTAGTCATGAATAGCTTTGGCTTTGCCAGTATAGCTATCATGCCAATAGTTAATGGAATTTTAGATATTTTTTCGGGAATTATTCAAGCTGTAGTATTTATTATTTTAAGTATTATATTTGTTTCGCAAAAAATAAATGATGATGAAAAAATCTATACATAATGGAGGAAGTATAAAATGAATTTTTTAATGCAATTATTATCAGTAATTACGAATTTTTTAGTTGAGGGTGGTCAAACCGAGTTCTATAGTCGAGGATTGGCTTATATTGGTGTTGGTATTTGTTGTCTAGCTCCAGCCTGTTCCTGTCTAGCTGAAGGCTACACCGCAGCTAAAGCCGTTGAGGCAATAGGTAGACAACCTGAAGCTTCTAGTAAAATTACAATGACCATGGTTGTTGGTCAAGCTATTACCGAAACCGGAGCGCTTTATGGTTTTATAATGGCTATTATGTTAGCTAATAAATAGGTGATATTATGTATATCTATTCCTTAGAGGATGCCTTAAATAAAATAGCTGAGATTGTTAACCAATGTCTAGGACCTCTAGGTAGTGAAGGATTTACATTTGACAATATTAGAGACTTTTTAATTCAATTAGCTTCAACAATCATTTTGTTTTTAATTGTGCGTTTTTTCTTGTGGAAACCTTTAACTGATTATTTAGAAAAGCGCCAAGCAGCAATAGATGCAGAACTGGTAGCGGCTAAAAACCAAAAGGAAGAAGCTACTCTTTTAGCTAATAAAACTAAAGAAGAGTATCAAAATGCTAGATTAGAAATTGTTAAGCTCTTAGATGAAGCTAAAAATGAAGCCAATTTAGAAAAGGAAGCTATTTTAAAGGAAGCGCAAATTGAAGCGGAAAATCGTTTAAAGCAAGCTCATCAAGAAATTGAAAAAGAAGTTTCTGATGTTAAGGATAAAATTAAAAAGGAAATTGTGGATGTGGCTTTCATGGCTGCTAGTAAAATAATTGAGAAAGAAATTAATACGACGGAATATTTAGAGTTAGTCGAAAATATTATTAAAGAGGCTAGCCTATGATTAGTTTAGAATATGCTAAAGCTCTTTATGATCTTGGTCTAGAAACCAAGCAAACTAAGGTATTTGAACAAGAATTAGCAACTATGCTAGAATTGCTAAAAAATGAAGAAACTAAGGCTTTTTTTGCTTCTTATAACATTGCAAATAATGTTAAAAAAGGGCTTGTACAAAAATTTTCTTTTTCAACGCTCTTTACCAACTTTTTATGTTTATTAATTGATAAGGATAGATTCTTTTTACTAGAAGAAATTGAAGTAGAATTCAAAAGGTTAGATGAAGAAAAGCACCACATTATCCATTTCACTATTTATAGTCCACAATTATTAGAAAAAGAGCGCTTATCTAAATTAGAAAAAATCTTAGCCACTAAATATCCCCACAAACAAATTAAGCTTTTAAACCTTCAGGATCAAGACTTAATTGGGGGCTTAAAAATTTATAAAGATGATGAGATACTAGATTTAAGTATCATTGGACAATTAGATGATTTAAAAACTATTTTAGAAAGGAGATAATTATGGCCAAAATTGATTTAACAGAAATATCTTCTTTAATTAAAGAAACCATAAAAAACTATCAAGCCGAACTGAAAAAGGATGTTGTTGGCAAGGTACTTGTGGTTGGTGATTTAGTTTGCTTAGTTTCTGGACTTGATGATGTTATGCTAAATGAACTAGTTAAGTTTAATGATGATCTTTACGGCATAGCCCAAAGCTTAGAAAGTGATCATGTTGGGGTTATTTTATTAGGAGATCCTAGTGCCGTTAAGGAAGGCGATTTGGTCTATACGACCGGACGGATTTTAGAAATTCCAGTAGGTCCAAACTTTTTAGGACGGGTTATTAATCCCTTGGGTGTTCCGCAAGATGGCTTAGGTCCGATTGAAGCTCATGAAACAAGACCTATTGAGAGTAAAGCATATGGTGTTGTTGATAGAATGCCCGTTAACGAGCCTCTCCAAACCGGCATTTTAGTCATTGATGCTTTAATACCTATTGGTAAGGGACAAAGAGAATTAATAATTGGGGATAGGCAAACCGGTAAAACTAGTATTGCGGTTGATACGATTATTAGTCAAAAGAATACAGGTGTTATATGTATCTATGTAGCTATCGGCCAAAAGGAAAGTACAGTTAAAAATGTGTACGAAACCCTTAAAGCTCACGAAGCCCTTGAGTATTCGATTATTGTAGATGCTAGTGCTAGCTATCCGAGTTCCCTATTATATATAGCTCCTTATGCTGGGGTTACTCTAGCAGAATATTTCATGCTTAAGGGGCGAGATGTTTTAATTATTTATGATGATTTATCTAAGCACGCCATTGCTTACCGGGAGATATCTTTATTGCTTCATCGCCCACCAGGAAGAGAAGCCTATCCCGGCGATGTTTTCTATCTCCATTCACGACTTCTAGAAAGAAGTGCTAAGCTTAATGAACGCTTAGGTGGTGGGTCTATTACTGCTTTACCGATTATTGAAACCCAGGATGGGGATATTTCCGCTTATATTCCAACTAATGTCATTTCAATTACGGACGGGCAAATCTTTTTACAAACGGATTATTTTTATAAGGGAATTAGACCTGCTGTTAATGCTGGTTTATCTGTTTCGCGGGTTGGGGGTGCCGCTCAAACACGGGCTATCAAACGGGTATCTGGTACTTTAAGACTAGATTTAGCAAGCTATAGGGAATTAGAATCTTTCTCCCAATTTGGTCAAGATTTAGATGAACAAACGAAAAAACGCTTAGCTCGCGGAATGTTGACTGTTGAAGTTTTAAAGCAAGATATCCATAAGATTTATGCTTTTTACGAGGAAAGTGTCATTCTATATGCTTTAACTAAAGGTTTATTAGATGATGTGCCTTTAGCTAAAATTCCAGATTTATTAGCTAATTTTTGTTCGAACCTCAAATATAGTGAAAAGGGTAAGCAACTAAAGGATGTTATATATAACACGAAGGACTTACCAGATTTAGGACTACTAGAAGCCTTTATCACAGAACAAAAGAAGAAACTCCTATAGGAGGTGGCAAAATGGCTAATTCATTAAAAGATGTTAAAGATCGCATTACCGCGACCAAAAATACAATGCATATTACTAAGGCTATGATGGTTGTGAGTCAAGCTAAAGTGCGACAAGCCTTGCAAAATCACAATAATTATAAAGACTATTTAGCTAGAATAACGGAGATTATATCCCATGTTTTAAAAAAGGCAGGTAGTGAATATACAAATCCGCTTCTTGAGAAACGTCCAGTTAAAAAGACACTCTACCTTTTAGTGACAACTGACCGGGGACTAGTTGGGTCTTATAATGCCTTTATTTTTAAAGAATTTCATAACCAAATAGCTAATTTAGCAGCTGAAGACTATTTATCAATGGTTATTGGGCGTATTGGTAATAATTATTTAAGACGCTATAGCTTTAAGCTTTTAAGTGATGAAGTCATTCATATTAGAGATAATATAATGTTTTATGATATTGATGAGCTTTACCAAAAAATTATTAAGGCTTATGTCGAAAAGGAAATTGATGAGGTTAAAATAATTTATAATCATTTTATCAATTTCTTGCAGGTTGAAACTAGGTGTCATAAGCTTTTACCACTTGAAAGCTTACCAGGTGATGAGCTAGAAATTGACTATAACTATGAAAATGGTATTAAAGAAACTCTGGATTTATTATTGCCAATGTATGTCGAAGATGAGCTTTTTGGTATTTTATTAGATAGTAAAACTAGCGAGCATCAAATGCGACAAAACGCTATGAAAAATGCCAGTGATAATGCTAGTGAAGTTATAACTAGATTAGAGCTGCTTTATAATAAAACTAGACAACAGGCAATTACAAGCGAATTAATTGATGTTGTCAATGGTTCAAATGTATGAGGAGGTAATCATGAATTATGGCAAAGTTGTTGAAGTAAAGGGTCCGGTTGTAGACGTTTACTTCGCAGAAGAATTACCGAAAATCAATAATGCCTTAACAATTAAGGTTAAGGCAGAAGATAATCATAATATTCCCATTGATGTTACTTTAGAAGTAGCTCTTCACATTGGAAATAATGTTGTACGCTGTATAGCCTTATCAGCTACGGATGGTTTAGTTAGACAAATGCCAGTTTTAGATACGGGTGGTCCGATTATGGTACCAGTTGGTTATCCAACGCTAGGTCGGTTATTTAATGTTTTAGGCGAGCCGATTGACCGTAAGAAGGAATTAAAGGATGTTGCAAAAAGACCAATTCACAGACCGGCTCCTAAGTTAGAAAATTTAGCTAACAAGGTAGAAATTTTAGAGACAGGGATTAAGGTTATTGATCTGCTAGCTCCGTATATAAAAGGTGGTAAAATCGGCCTTTTTGGTGGGGCTGGGGTTGGTAAAACCGTTCTAATTCAAGAATTAATTCACAACATTGCGGAAGAACATGGTGGCATATCAGTTTTTTGCGGGGTTGGGGAAAGAACAAGAGAAGGTAATGACTTATACCTAGAAATGACAGCTTCTAATGTCATCAATAAAACTGCCATGGTCTTTGGTCAAATGAATGAACCGCCAGGTGCGAGAATGCGGGTTGCCTTAACCGGTTTAACGATGGCTGAAGAATTTAGAGATTCTATGCACCAAGATGTTTTACTTTTTATTGACAATATTTTTAGATTTACGCAAGCTGGTAGTGAGGTTTCAGCCCTTTTAGGTCGAATGCCATCAGCGGTGGGCTATCAACCAACTCTAGCTAGTGAAATGGGGCAATTGCAGGAACGAATTACCTCTACTAAGGATGGTTCTATTACTTCTATTCAGGCTATTTACGTACCAGCTGATGATTATACAGATCCCGCCCCTGCTACCACCTTTTCGCACTTAGATGCCACTACTAATTTAACTCGTAAATTAGCCGAGGAGGGAATTTATCCCGCGGTTGATCCGCTAGCCTCAACTTCAAGAGCCCTCCAAATTGATGTGGTTGGAAAGGAACATTACGAAGTGGCGAGAAGGGTTCAAGAAATCATTCAGCGCTATAACGAGCTCTTAGATATTATTGCTATTTTAGGTATGGACGAATTATCAGAAGATGATAAGTTAGTTGTTTTAAGAGCTAGAAGAATTAGACTCTTCCTTTCCCAAAACACCTTTATTGGCGGTCAGTTTACAGGTATTCCAGGGGTATATGTGCCACTTAAAGAAACAATTAGAGGCTTTAAGGAAATTTTAGAAGGTAAATATGACCATTTGCCTGAGGAAGCCTTTAGAATGGTTGGTACTATTGATGATGCCATAAAGAAAGCAGAGAGTTTAAAATGAAGGTAGTTATTTCCACCCATAATGGGGTTATTAATCCACCAGATTTTAATTTTGAAGCTGATGTGACAAGTATTAAGGTGGCAACGGATAATGTGGGGGAATTTGGTATTTTAAAACAGTTTGTTCCTACTATTTGTGTTTTTAATAATGGCTATGTCAATATTAAGAAAGCCGATGGTGAGGTATACGTCGTTTTAAAGGACGCGTTAGTGGAGTTTAATAACGATATTTTAACTATTTTAGCTAAGGAGGCTTCGATGGCCTTGACCTTAGCAGAAGCCTTGGCAAGCTTCAAAGCTACTATTAGAGAGCGCATTGAGGAAAATAAACAACTAAATGTCGATTTTTCCTTAAAGGAAAAAGAACTTAAGGATAATATTAAAAAGAGTCGTGCGCATGAATAAAAAAGAAGTCGTAGATTTAGTAATAAATTTACGCTTTTTTCTTACTAAAATATTATTAGAAATATTGACTATTTGACAAAGGTGTAGTATAATATCAAAATGCATAAATGGTGGGGTTAGTGCGCCTTAACTACCATTTTTAGAAACTTGAAGGGGTGTATCTATGAATTATAAAATCGTTAAATACGGTAAAAAATCAGAACGTAGAAATTATTCTAAGATTAGAACAGACGTTGAAATTCCTGATTTAGTAGAGATTCAAACTAAGTCTTTTGATCAGTTTGTTAATTATGGATTAAAAGAATTATTTGAAGATATTTCTCCTATTGAATCATTTAACGGAGCTTTAAAAATTTATTTTGATGATTATCATTTTGAAGATCCAAAATATGATATTGTTCAATCAAAACTACGTGATGTTAATTATGCACGTCCATTAAAGGTCAAAGTACGTCTAGAAAAGACAGCGACTGGCGAACAAACAGAAAAAGAGTTGTTTATGGGAGATATTCCTTACATGACACCAGTAGGTACTTTCATTATTAATGGTGCTGAAAGAGTTATCATTTCACAAATTGTTCGTTCTTCAGGAGCTTATTACTCTAAAGAAGTAGATAAGAAGACTGGCGAGGTTAAATATGCTGGTCAAATAATTCCTACTCGTGGTGCGTGGATTAACTACGAAATGGGTAGTCGCGATGTTTGGTATGGAGAATTAGACCGTTCTAAAAAGATACCGTTAACGACTATTTTAAGAGCATTTGGGTTAGATACGAATGAAAAAATCACTAATTTATTTGGTGAGGATGAACATTTCACAGCTACATTTGAAAAAGATGACTCAACTAATAGTGAGGATGCAGTTAGATTAGTATATGCAAAATTAAGAGTTGGGGAAGAAAATGTTCCGACGGATGGCGCTAGACGTTTAATAAGAGAACGTTTCTTTGATGCAAGAAGATATGACTTACAAAAGGTAGGTCGTTATAAATATAATGTTAAACTTGATGTTTTCCAAAGAGTAAAGGGTTTAGTTTTAGCAAAAGATGTTATTGCTAAAGAAGATATCGCCGATGAAGCAACTGGTGAGATGATTCCAGCTGGTACAGTTATTGCTACTAAGGGTAGCGTAATTGAAGGCGATGTTTTAACAAAACTAGAAAACTGTCGTGATGCCTTTAGAGAGGTTATCGATTTAGGTAATACTTTATGTGAAGACCCAGTTTGTGAAATCTTATATGTATATTCACCAAAGACTGAAGAAGTAGTTAAGGTTATTGGTAACTTACATAGTGAAACAGTATTACATATTACTATGTCTGATATCATGGCTTCTCTATCTTATTACTTTAACCTATATAAAGGTATTGGTACTCTTGATGATATCGACCATTTAGGTAATCGTCGTTTAAGATTAATCGGTGAATTATTAAAGAACCAATTTAGAATTGGCTTTGCTAAATTAGAGAAGAATATTCAAGATAGAATGAGTATTGTTGATGTAGCTGAAGCTACACCAGAATCTTTAATTAATATTAAGCCTTTAACTTCATCATTAAAAGAATTCTTTGGTTCAAGCCAATTATCACAATTCATGGATCAAATTAACCCATTAGCGGAAATTACACAAAAACGTCGTATTTCTGCCTTAGGTACTGGTGGTATTGCCCGTGATAGAGCCGGCGTTGAGGTTCGTGATGTTCACAATTCTCACTATGGTAGAATGTGTCCGATTGAAACTCCTGAAGGTCCTTCTATCGGTTTAATTACTTCTTTGGCAACTTATGCTAAGGTTAATGACTTTGGTTTCATTGAATCTCCATATTTCGTAGTAAAGATGGGAGCCGATGGCCAAAAATATGTTTCTGATGAAATTAGATATTTATCAGCTGATGAAGAAAATGGCGTTGTCATTGCTTCAGCTTCTACTCAATTAGATGATGCTGGTCATATCGTACCAGAAAAGGTTATCGCTAGACGTGATGGTGAAACAGAAATGTGTTTAAAAGAAGAAGTAGACTATATGGATATTTCTCCAAAGCAAATTGTTTCTGTTGCGGCTGCCTGCGTTCCATTCCTAGAACACGATGATGCTACGCGTGCCTTAATGGGTGCGAACATGCAACGTCAAGCAGTACCTATCATTAATCCAGAAAGCCCAATTGTTGGTACAGGTATGGAATACCGGGCAGCTAAGGATAGTGGTAGTGCTTTAATTTGTGAATTACACGGCTATGTTGAATATGTTGATGCTAAGGTTATCAAAGTAAGAGAAGATAATGGTTACTTACATGAATATAAGCTATATCAATTCTTACGTTCTAACTCTGCAACCGCTGTAATGCAAAGACCAATTGTTTCTGTTGGTGAAGAGGTTGATCGTGGTGATATTATTGCTGATGGTCAATCAATGAAAAATGGTGAACTAGCTTTAGGTCGTAACGTTCGTGTTGCCTTCATGACTTGGGATGGCTACAACTATGAGGATGCCGTTATCATGTCTGAAAAGATGGTTTATGATGATGTTTATACATCTTTACATATTGATGAATATTCTATTGAAGCCCGTGATACAAAGCTTGGTAAAGAAGAATTTACGACAGAAATTCCAAACGTTTCAGCTGATATGATTAGTCACCTTGATGCTAATGGTATAGTTATTCCTGGTACAGAAGTTAAAGAAGGCGATATCTTAGTTGGTAAGATTACGCCAAAGGGTCAAACAGATCCTACTCCAGAAGAAAAGCTTCTTTATGCAATTTTTGGTGAAAAATCAAGAGAAGTTAGAGATAGTTCGTTACGTGTTCCTCATGGTGGTGGTGGTATTGTTCAATCTATCATGCACTATAAGAAATCTAATGGCGATGAATTAAATCCAGGTGTAAATGAAGTAGTAAGAGTATATATCGTTCAAAAACGTAAGATTAAAGTCGGCGATAAGATGGCTGGTCGTCATGGTAACAAAGGTGTTATTTCTAACATTTTACCACTTGAAGATATGCCATATTCAGCTGATGGTCGTCCTATTGATATTATGCTTAACCCTCAAGGCGTTCCATCTCGTATGAATATCGGTCAGGTTCTTGAATTACACTTAGGTATTGCAGCTCAAAAACTAGGCTGTAAGGTTGCTACTCCAGTATTTGATGGTGCTTCTATTGAAGATATCGAGGCTATCATGCGTGAGGCTAACTTACCAATTGATGGTAAACAAGTTTTATATGATGGTCGTACTGGTGAACCATTTGAAAATAAAGTCAATGTTGGTATCATGTACTTCGTTAAGTTAAGTCACATGGTTGATGATAAATTACATGCTCGTTCAGTTGGTCCTTATACTTTAGTAACACAACAACCAATGGGTGGTAAAGCCCAAAATGGTGGTCAACGTTTCGGTGAGATGGAAGTTTGGGCTCTTGAAGCTTATGGTGCTTCTCATACTTTACAAGAAATGTTAACAGTTAAATCTGATGATATCGTTGGTCGTAACAAAGTATTTAGTGCTATTACTGATGGTAAATCTATTCCTGAATCATCAATTCCAGAATCATTTAGAGTATTGACACGTGAATTACAATCTTTAGCTATCCATGTTGAATTAATCAATGAAGATGGCGAAGATGAAGCAAATCAATCAATCGTTGATTTAGGTATTGAAGATGTTATTTCTAAATATAGAATGTAAGGAGGGTCAAGATGGCAAAACACTATAAATATATTAAAATTGGTTTGGCTTCTCCAGAAGAAATTCTCTCTTGGTCTCATGGTGAGGTTAAAAAACACGAAACTATTAACTATCGTACTTTAAAACCAGAACCAGATGGCTTATTTTGTGAGAAAATTTTCGGACCAACTAAGGATTACCAATGCTATTGTGGTAAATCAAAAAGAAGTGCCGATAAAGGTAAAGTTTGTGAAAAATGTGGTGTTGAACTAACTGAATCTAAAGTAAGAAGAGAAAGAATGGGTCACATTGTTTTAGCAAGTCCCGTTGTTCATACTTGGTTCTTAAAAAATTCACCTTCACCTTTAGCTATCTTATTAGATATAAAGAATAAAGATCTTGAAAGTATTGTTTATTTTGCTTCCTATATCGTTATCGATCCAGGTAAAACTCCTCTACAAAAGAGAGAAATTTTAGATGAAGCTAAATATTCTGAAATGTATGAAAAATACGGTAATGCCTTTGTAGCTTTAACTGGTGCTGAAGCTGTTAAAAAGTTATTACAAGATCTTGATTTACAAAAAGAAGAACACAATCTTCGCCGGATGTTAAAGACTCATTCTAAACAAAAGCGGGATAGTGTTATTAAAAGACTAGAAATTGTTGAATCATTCTTGCATTCAACTAATAAGCCAGAGTGGATGGTCTTATCAGTTTTACCAGTTATTCCACCTGACTTACGACCAATGGTTCAATTAGATGGTGGTCGTTTCGCAACGACTGACTTAAACGATTTATATCGTCGTATTTTAAACCGTAACAACCGTTTAAAGAAACAAATTGAACAAGGTGCACCACACTTAATTACTAAAAATGAAAAGCGTATGCTTCAAGAAGCAGTTGATGCTTTAATTGATAACTCTAAACGTAAAAACACAAATGATAAGGCTCATCATTTAAAGAGCTTATCTGATATGTTAAGGGGTAAGCAAGGTCGTTTCAGACAAAACCTACTAGGTAAACGGGTTGACTATTCTGGTCGTTCTGTTATTGTCGTTGGTCCAAGCTTAAAGATGTATCAATGCGGTATTCCAAGAGAAATGGCTTTAACTTTATTTAAACCATATGTTATTAGAGAATTAATCGCTAATGATAAATCATTATCAATTCCATCAGCTAAGAAAAAATGTGAAAGACAAGAAGAATGTGTATGGCCATTACTAGAGAAGGTAGTTGTTGAGCATCCAGTATTACTTAACCGTGCCCCTACTTTACACCGTTTAGGTATTCAAGCATTCGAACCAGTTCTAATTGAAGGTAAGGCTATTAGACTTCACCCACTAGTTTGTACAGCGTTCAATGCCGACTTCGATGGTGACCAAATGGCAGTTCACGTACCTCTATCTTTAGAGGCTCAAGCTGAAGCACGTTTATTGATGTTAGCTTCTAATAATATCTTAAACCCTAAGGATGGTAAACCAGTTGTTACACCATCACAAGATATGGTTTTAGGTAACTATTATTTAACTATTGAAAGAGTTGACGAAAAGAATGAAGGTCATTTCTACCGTGATTATAATGAAGCTTATTTAGCTTATAAGAATGGTGATATTACTCTTCATACAAGAATTTTCGTTGACCCAGCTTACTTACCAGCTACACGTTTCACAGGTGTTGACATTAAAGGTAAATACCTTTTCACAACAGTTGGTAAAATGATTTTTAACACTATCATCCCAGATGATTTCCCATACTTAAATGAAGCTACTGATGAAAATTTAACTCATCAAATTCCAGCTAAATATTTATTCTCACCAAAGACAGATAAGATTAAAGATTTCTTAGCCTTTGATGAGGTAAAACCATTTAAGAAAAAATTCTTAGCTAATATCATTGCTGAAGTATTCAAGCGTCATCAAACAACAGAAACCTCAGCCATGGTTGATAGATTAAAGGATTTAGGTTTCCATTATTCAACTAAATCAGGTATTACAATCTCTATGTCTGATGTCCTTTTATATAAAGGTAAGGATGAAAGAATTGCAGAAGCTGATAAGAAGGTTGACCAAATTCAAGAAGCTTACGAACTTGGTTTATTAACTGAACAAGAAAGAAAGATTCAAGTTAAGGCTGAATGGACTAAGGCACGTTCTGATATTGAAAATGGTGTTTGGGCTGAATTACAAAAACATGAAGATAACGCTATTTTCATGATGGCTGATTCTGGTTCCCGTGGTTCATCATCTAACTTTGCCCAATTAGCCGGTATGCGTGGTTTGATGGCTAATACTGCCGGTGAATCAATTGAAGTGCCAGTTAAGGCTAACTTCCGTGAAGGTTTGTCTGTGTCTGAGTTCTTCATTTCTACCCATGGTTCTCGTAAAGGTTCTACTGATACAGCCTTAAAGACAGCTGAATCAGGTTATTTGACAAGAAGACTGGTCGATGTATCACAAGATGTTATTATTTCAACTGAAGATTGTGGTACTGAAAAAGGTTTCTGGTTAACTGATGTTTTAGGTGATGATGGTAAGGTTATTTACCCAGCCTATGAAAGAGCAATTGGTCGTTTCGCAGCACGTGATATTGTTAACCCAGAAACTGGCGAAGTAATTTGTCCACGTAACGAAATGGTTGATGAAGAAATGTCACTTAAGATTAAAGCTTGTGGCATTAAGAAAGTTTACATGCGTACCAACTTAACATGTAATTGTACAAACGGCGTTTGTATGAAGTGTTATGGTCGTAACTTAGCTACTAATAAATTAGTAGAAGTTGGTGAAGCAGTTGGTATCGTTGCCGCTCAATCAATCGGTGAACCCGGTACCCAATTAACAATGCGTACTTTCCATACTGGTGGTGTTGCTTCAACGGCTGATATCACTCAAGGTCTTCCAAGAGTTCAAGAGCTATTTGAAGCGCGTAAACCTAAAGGTAAGGCTACCTTAGCTGAAAATGATGGTACAATTACTAATGTTGAAAGAACTAAATCTGGTCTAGAAATTACTGTTAAACCAGATAATGCTGATTTCGATGAAGAAAAAGAAATAGTAGAAGTTACATCTGAACTTTGTGTTAATATTGGTGATCACGTTAACCGTGGTGATCGTTTAATCAAAGGTCCTATTCATCCAAAAGAATTACTACGTATTAAAGGAACAGAAGCTGTTCAAAAATACCTAGTTGAAGAAGTACAAAAGGTTTATCGTTCTCAAGGTGTTGAAATTTCTGATAAACATATTGAGTTAATTGTTAGACAAATGCTTCGTAAGCTTCATGTTAATCATGAGGGTTCATCTGACTTATTACCAGGTCGTGATGTTTCTATTGAAGAATTCAAGACAGCCGTTAAGGGTGCTTTAGCTATTGGTGGCGAATTACCAAAAGCAAAACAAACTTTACTTGGTATTACTAAAGCCGCTTTAGCATCTAATTCCTTCTTATCTGCATGTTCCTTCCAAGAAACAACACGTATCTTAACTGCTGCAGCTATAGCAAGTAAGAAAGATGAATTAAAAGGCTTAAAGGAAAATGTTATCATAGGTGGTCTAATCCCTGCTGGTACAGGTCTATTACATGATACTTCATTTAGCTGTCATCATGCTCCAGTTGAAGAACTTGAAGATGAAGAAGAGGATGAAGAAAATTTAGATTATAATAATCCAGAAGACGAAGAAGACGAAAATGATTCTGATGATATAGCTGCGGAAGATAATGATGTTATCCCTGAAGAAGAAGCTATTGAAGATGACCTAGACTTTGATGATGAGGATTCTGAAGAATAATAAAAATTAAGAAGTTGCTAAGCAACTTCTTTTTTTAACCATTTTTTCACTATAAAAAGTGAACTTTTCTAAAAAAAACATAGGCTAACAAAATGATTTATATTATATTCATTTTACAGATAAAATTAGTCAAGGTAAATTTAAATAAAGAAATAATTTATCGCTTTAATAAGCGATTTTTTTAATTGAGACATTTTCCTTAATTATTTAAATATGTCGATATAAACATAAATTTTAATGCAAAAAACATTACATAAGCATACGTGTAAATAATGACATATTCATGTAAAAAACATTGTTGTTTAGGCATAATTTAACTTTTTAACCATATGTAAACCAATTGACTTTATACTACTAAAAACGTAAAATAAATAATGAAAAAGTGTAAGTTTTTTAATAAAAGCCGCTTTTTTAGGTTACAATTTTATTGCCTGTAAAAGCCTTTTCATTGTATAATTTTTATACAGGTAAATAATATAATTATTTAATTGCAATTTTTAAAATAAAAGTACAAGTATTTTGTTAAATTATAAACGTTTTTTAAAAAATAGAGGAGGAGCTATTATGAGAAAGAAAATTTGTTATTTTTCAGGTATGTTAATACTTTTAGTATTATTTGTATTTGGCTTAACAAGCACGAGATATAAGGTTAGTGCTGATAATGAACCAAGTAAGGAAATGACATTTGTGGTTGGTCCTAGCGGTACAACATCAGATGAAAATACAGTTTATTATTCTAAACTTGTTGATGCTATTACTAATGCTAGTGCTGATAATGAGACAGTTACAACAATTGAGTTAAAGTCTGATATATCTTTATCTAAAGGTCAGGCTTCAACTGAAGAATCTCAAGGTAATGAATCATTTTCAGGAAATCAGACATCAGCAACGGATATTCAAATCCAGTCTGGTCAAAATATCATAATTAAATCACAAGAACCTGCTAGTGTAACAATCGGTCAAGAATTTCTTGGTTATACTGTTACATTATCTGGATTGAATATTATTTTGGATAGACAATCAACTTTAACACTAGAAACTAATTTTGTTTTAACAAATAATTCTAGTATTAAAGCTAATGAATATAATTCTGATTCAAATGATTTCTATGCTCAACTTTATGTTAATGACAGTTTGACACTAGATGGTGGGACTCTAAATTCAACTTATTTTAATACATTTGAAATTAATGGGGCTTTAAATGTATCAAGTGAAAATAACAATGTTATAACATCTAATTATGGAACTTATACTTCTAGCTCAGATAATACTTTTGCGCCTATAACTCCTTACTCACCTATTAAGTTAGGATCTGAAGCAGCCGTTATTTTATTAGTAGGTAATTCTACTAATACAATAATTAATGGTGTAATTGAAGGTAGTTTCTCAACCATTAATTATCCTGATGATACGCCTAACGATGAAAATGATAATATGGAAAAAACTAAAAAGAGTATTTTTGTTACTAATGCATCTTCTGGATATGACAATTATTTTGATAGTAATGTTGAAAAGAAATACAATTTTAGTTTATTATCTACCACTCAAAGTTTTCCAAGTGAGGGTAATTACATTTTAAAGACATCATCATATTCAAACTCTTCCTACGAAATAGCATCTAATATAAACATAAGTGCTTCAAATGCCTTAAATCTCTTTAGTTTTGGTGATGTAAAAGTAAAACTTGCCACTTCTGCTAGTATAAGAGTTAATGGTTCATTATCTATTGGAGGTTTAGAGGTTTATAATTCTACCAATTCAAAACAAAGTACAATTTATACTAATGGAACTAATGAAATAGTCCTTGATGGTGGTTCCGTTTGGGAAGAAGATGTTAATGGCAGTTATTACTTTATAACTGAGCCTTATGAACCAGAACTAAATGAAAATGTGGAAGATTATGGCAGAAAAATGTATAGTGTTGAAAATGGTAGTGCTGGTAGTCAACCAATTGTTTATGGTTACTATGCATCAAATATTAACTTGTTCAAGGGTGCCACTCTTCAAAATAGATTAAATGAGGCATCATCATTTAGTGATGATCAGAATTTAAATAATGTTGGTGGTGCAATTGGACTATACGGCGATAAAAAGGATGATAGTCAAAACGCTAATGTATTTAGCAATGATAACGTAATATTAAATATTTTTGGCGCTACAATTCAATATAATGCTTTAACAAATATAAATAATAGTACTGGTGGTGCTGGTATAAGAGCTAGTTATGCTACAATTAATATGTATGATGGCAATATAATACATAATTCTGTGTATGAAACAGGTAATTTTAATTCTACAAATAAATCTGCTGATGGCGCTGGTATTTCTTTAGTAATGCAGTCAAAGTTAAATATGTATAGTGGTTTAATAGGTTATAACCATGGTAGTAGTGCCTATGATTCCGATGGGGCTGGTGTTATGGTTAGATCCAACTCTACTTTAAATATCCATGGTGGTGACATTGCCTATAACTTTACCTATGGTTTTGGTGGTGGAATTTGCGTATGGAATTCCCATGTTACTATTTCAGGTGGTAATGTTTATGGAAATAGAGCAACATATGGTGGAGGTATTGCGACTTCAGCTAACACAGAAGCATCCATAACCTTAAATGAGTCTACTTTAGGCAATACCAAGATTTATAATAATACTGCTTATACTCCTCAGACTACGGATGGAAGAGTAACAGGTTATGGTGGTGGTTTAGCTCTAGGTAATTCTCAATTTATTACTAATCAAACGCTAACTTTAAATGATGCTGATATTACTAACAATACTGCAGAATTTGGTGGTGGAATTTCAGTATATTCGACTGGGGCAATTGGCAATAATAAGCTTGTATTAAATGGTGGTTATATTGCTGAAAATAGAGCAAGAAATAATAATCAGGGTAATGGTATATATTGCATATCTGATGAAGTTGTTTACGGTGAAGGTGTAAGTTATAACGGTACAAATTATATGGTGGAACTTTCAGGTAACATTCAAATAGATACATCTAATAATATTGTTTTTTCTGGTTTAGTAGCAGATGATACCGCATATAGTCAAATACCTTTATCTAATGTTGAAGAAAGTAATAGAAATGGTTGGAATTTTTGGGAAAATACGAACGATAATGGTATAACACATAACATAGGTAGTCTATTCTACAAAGTTAAAAACTTGAATATTGAAGACAATTATTTAGAATTGACTAATAATAATTCATCATATTTCGTTTTAATGCCTAAACAGGATTGTAGCATAAAATTAACGTTTTACGAAGAACGGCAATGGTATTGGCAAACTATAAAGTATAATGAAATGGCTATATATCAAAGTGATGATAAAGAATATTCTGTTAATTACGGAGAATCTACAAATGTTACGATAGTGGATGCATCAAGTGATGGAATATATAAATTAAAAGCTGGAAAAATATATAGCCTGGTTAACACTAATGATAATAGATCAGCTAGAATTACTAAAATAGAAGTTGATGCTCCATTTACGGAAAAACAAATTCCTATTGTTGTTACAAATAATCTTACTGCAACAGGTATAGTTGGCCTAATATCTTATGCTGCTAATGACTTATATGCCAATAATAATATATTAGTTGGATATTTTGGTGATATAGAACCACAACCTAATAAGTTTTTATTGGATACAGCTGATTACGAAGTAAAATATGATGAAAGTATATATGAGAAATATTTATTTATTGATTCAGTAGCAAAAAATACTGAACAAGATAGAGATAATGATAAATTTATCTCTTTGTCTTACTATGAAGGTGGTTCTATAAAGAAAGAAGAAGACAATACATATTATTCAAGTCTATCAGAAGCTATTAAGAGTGATGAATTTATTCTACTTCAACAAGAAGGAAAAGAAATTGCAGTAATTATTCACAAAAATAGAAGCTTAAGCATTGAAGATAGTAATGATACGACCGAAGATGCCACAGATGTAATGGAAGACACTATAGTAATAAATGATAGTGTTACTATTCCAAGTAATAGTAATGTTACAATTGTTAGCAGTGATCCTTCAAATATATGTACATTGTCTTTAGGTGAGAATTTTGCCTTTGGTGAAACATTATTCACTGTCGAAAAAGATGCAGAATTGACATTAAATAATATAATTATAGATGGTAATAAGGAAAGAGTAGTAAGTGGCGCTAAAGATGGTGGTAACCTTATTGTTGAAAATAATGGTACATTTACACTAGGAGAAAATGCTACTATCCAAAATAATAGAGGAACATCTGACTATGCTAGTGTTATTGAAATTGGTAGAGGTAATACAGTTACTAATATTAATGGTAATATTGTAAGTAATGAGGGTTACTATGGTGCAATATATTCAGTTTACAGTACGTCTATAATAAATATTGGTAGCAATGCTATTATTACAGGTACAAAGTATTTGGGAAGTGATTATGATCTAGATAATTATGACTTAGATGTCTTGCTTGAAGGTGGTACTTTTAATTTACAATCATTTTCTGGTGAAATTGGAGTCATTGGTAAGATAGGTTCATGTAAAATTAACGCAACTGGAACATTCTCAAACTCTACACCAATTAATGTTTTTGTTGGAGATCAACAATATTATCGTAATAATACAATAGTATACTCTATGAAAACGTCTGATACTGATCAAACATTAGTAGCTGGTGAGATTGACTATACTAGTCATTTTACATTGATATTAGCGCATGTTCCTAATTATGATATGCTAAAAAAATCAAATACTAATTATGATACAGTTTTAAGTATGGTATTAGCCATTGAAATCAGTATTCAAGATATTTGGGAAAATGTTACACCAAGTGGTTCTACAACAACAATTTATGAAAAGACAGATAATACTCAAAAAATTCAAGTTAGTGATGAAAATTTTAATTCTAACTTAGAATTAGAAGAGTATGCTATAGATTTAGGTTTAATATCCGACATAAACAATTATATGCCTGCCTATCATAGTGCTACTAAGACTATCATTTTCTACATTGATTCTATAACACCATTAAATTTAGAGAAATTAAAAGATTTATCTGTTAGTAATGGCTTTTCTATAGCTGGATTTATTTTACATGCCAGTGATGCTGAAAAAAACGATACTGCGGATGCTACTAAATATTATGGCTTAACTAGTACAATTTCAACCAAAGACTATAGTGACAACGAAAGTCATATTTATCTTGGTGTTCTCTATCAAGCAAATACATATACAATTACATTTGATAATGGTGGTTTAGAGACTGTTAAAGGCACAATGGAAATGCAAGAAATGTCCTATGAGGCCTTTATAAGTACTCCTGCTGATGAAAGTGAAACAACTAATAGTCCTATTTTATCTTCAACTCTAAATCCTCTAGGATATTATGCAACTGGTTTTGTTTTCTTAGGTTGGAAGGTTAAAATAAGTACTGGCTATGTTCAAGTAAATGGTGAAGATTTAGTTCTTGAGGATGAAGCAGATTTAGCTAGTAATTCTTATATAGATACAATTAAAAATTCTACTGAATCAACAAGCTTTACTTTTGAGGCTCAATGGGCATCAATCTTTACTGGTGAAGAGTATTCTGCTAATTATAATAGTGGCTTAGGTACTAGTAGTGATCCATTTATAATAAATGATACAAATGGATTAAATATGCTTGCAAGAACAATTAATAGTTCAAATTCGTCTATTGCGACTGAGAACTTTGAAGTTGAAATAGAAGGAAAATCTTACAAATACTTTAATTGTCTTTTGGTGAGTGGTGATTTAGGCTTTGAATACATAGATTATTCTAACTATTATTTTAAGTTAAGCGATGATTTTAATAATAGTTCTAATCCAATGAGTCAAGTAATTGCTAGTGTGCCAAAAATTACTCAGGATGTTTTTGGTAATGACAACTTACCTATACAATCACAAACAATACTAAGTGGAGCAATGCCATTTAGTGGTAATTTCGATGGTAATAATAAGACAATTACGGTTGATATTAGTGGTGATGATTTTATTGGTTTATTTGGTTATACAAAGGATGCTAGCATAGAAAACGTTGTAATTGCTGGTGATGTTAGTGGCCGAATTAGTGTTGGTGGTTTAGTAGGACTTTCCTATGGTGGAACATATTACAATATAAGAAATACAGCAGACATTTCATTCTACGGAGTTAATGCTGGTGGTATATTTGGTACATATTATCGCCATTATGACACAAACACAAATACTTATCAAAATGGTCAAATAACACGTGTTATTAATGAAGGTACTATTACATATAATCCGAATATAGTCGTCGCAAGTGACGATTCAGAAAATACGATTGTAATACCAGCTATAACAGATATTGAAAAAGATGTTAGTTGGAGTGAAAGCTCTACTATGAAATCTTATTATGGTAGTAGAGCTGGTGGTATTATGGGTCAAGGCTATCACATAATTCTAGAAGAAGCGTATAATAGTGGTGCTATTAGGGCCAGATTTGGTGTTGGCGGATTAGTAGGAACTATGATTAGTGAAAACGATACAACCAAGACAGACAATACAATAACTACAGGATTTAATATTGGTACAATAATTGCAACTTCAGGTTTGGCTACAACTTATAATTATGGTGTAGGAAACAATATTATAACAACAATTCAAATTAACGCCTATGTTGGCGGTATTGTTGGTAGAATAAATGGTGCTTCAACGTTGTCGAACTCAATGAATGTTGGGAATGTTTCAGCTACATGGGAAGGCATATATGAAAATTCCTTCTCATATAATGATATGACTAATGTTGTATTTACTCATAAAGACCAAATTAGTGAAGAGTCAGATTCAAGTTTAACTGAATCACATTCTATTGGTGCTCGTGGTGCCGGTGGTATTGTTGGTCAAACATCAATTGAGCGTACTGATCAAGGTTGGAAAGGCGGCAACAAGGATTTAAGAAATGTTATTAATACTGGTACTATAGAAGCTTGGAGTCATGTTGGTGGTATTGCTGGTATTTTTGCTTACTCAGAATTATCATATGCTATGAATGTTGGCTCTGTGATTGCCAATGGGGAATTATTATTTGATGGCAATGAGTATGCCTTTGCTGGTGCATTAGTTGGTTTAGGTGTAGCAGCTAATTTGACAAGCACATCTGTATTTGACGGCGATATTTTCTATTCTGGTTATACAGATTCAATTATTCAAGCTATTGGAAATGCTAATGCCGTAGAAACTTTAGGCTATGAGGCAAATACAAATTCAAGTATTAAACTTTCATCCTCTCATTTGATTTGTCAAACAAATAATCAAAAACCATTTGGTTTAAACTCTACTTTCTTTGAATCAGGTTGGAGTTGGAATTCATACGATGAGGATGCATATTACTATTATCCTCAATTACAAACATTCGTTAATGAAACGCTTAGATTAAATGGTGATGAAATTAGAAACCTATCAAAAATTGCGGTTCAGTTGAGTAATATTGATAATGGCCCTGTCACTGATACTCATAGTGTTAGAATAGAACTTAATCTTGCTAATGGTATAATAAGCGATGTAAATTCTATTGAAGTAAATGATAACATTACGTTTAATTTTGATAATATTAATAATGTATGGTTTGCTAATGTTAACTATGTTTCTAGTAAAGACCTAGCATTAGATTTATCTAATGTGGTTGAACACTTATCATACCCTGGCTATTATTTTGCAGGTTGGTATAGAGATTCTGCATATAATGAAGAGTTTGATGGCTATATTTCTTCTAGTGATGAGGTTTTATATGCTAAATGGGAACCAATAGAATATAGAATTACTTTAACTGGTTTGCAACAATATGCTAATGGCAATGTGGAATTAGATAGCTCTGATAATGTAATAATTTATACAATTAACGATACAACTAATGGCGGTAAAAATATTCAACTTCCAACAATTAAAGAAAATAATGCATATGAATTTAAATATTGGATTACAACCATTAGTGGTGAAAAATATTATATGACAAGCTTTAGAATAATTGCTCAAACTGGAGGTAGTTATCTATTAAGCTTCTATGATATTATTAAAGAATCTCAACAACAAGTCCCACTTTCTAATTTGATGAACCTTGAATTTACGTTGTTATGTGATACAAAAAAATTTGATATTACATATGACTACATTTTTAAAGATAGTGAAGGCCAAGTAATTCAAAATAGTAGTAATATAACAAATCCTAATAGTGAACAAGTGGTATATACAATCAATAGTACATTTGGATTAGTATCTCCAACATGTACAGGTTATACATTCCAATATTGGTATGTATTAATTGATAATAGGGAATTCGAATTTATAACGATTAGTGATCTTATAACTGAATTGACAATTGATGGTTTAAAAGATATTACAATTTATGGTTACTTTGAAGTTGATTCTTATGAACTTTTAATAAATTTGTATGGTGGTACATTTAATAATGTTACCAATGGTAGATATACAATTGGTGAATATACGTTCGAACGCAATGAAGCTGGTTTATGGGTAACAGAAATCGAATATGGTCAACCAATCAATTTTGTAAATAATATAACTATTTCAGATATATCTACACCTGCTGGTAGAGAATTTATTTCTTTCTCATTACACAGTGTGGATAATGTTGAAATAGAAGACATGCTTATGCCTGCTTATGATGTCACAATCTATGCTTACTATGGAATAACTACGTATGATATTATTATTCAAACTGAACAGGGGACTCTTAATAGTTCATATGCAAATAGTGATTATAATTTGTCATTTGATATTGAAAAAAATCAATTGATTCTTAAAGCTACTTATGGCTCCGAACTAACAGAAGCTCTAGAGCATGTTAAAACATTACTTATCCATAATAACCCTTCTTTATTTGAATCTATATATAATTTTGCGGGATATAATGCAGTTTATTATGTTGGGGATAGTATAAAAACATTCAATTATATTAATGTTAGATTAGATAACAATGCTACTAATCCGACTATTACATTAAAATGGAGAGAAAGTTCATACACTATTTCCGTATTTGATTCAGTAGGCAATTTTATTACACAATATTTTACAAACGACATAAATGTTGACTGGTATAGTGACAATCGTATTGTTGTAAATAAATTAAAATCCGATTTACGCACTATATTAACTAGTAGTTCATACAATAGACCAAAGGGTTATCAAGATAAATATGATAGTTTTAAAATAACTGTTAATAATGAACTTCAATATGATGGCTCAGGTACAGGTGATGAGAAGATAATAGTCACTGGTTACACGATAATTTCAATTACATTACAACCAGAAGCATACCAAATTTCATTTGACCCGGGTTCTGGTGCGACACTAGATGGTAATGCAGAAGGACACAAATTATACTATAATACACCTATTGATACAAGTTTATGGCCAACTGCTACAAAATCTGGTTATGATTTTGTTGGCTGGTTAATAGATGGTAATATTGTTGTTGATGGTACGATATATCTACCAGATTTAACAGGAGAAGATGATAGTGGTAGTAAAACAGTGACATTAACAGCTAGTTATCGTGAAAAAACATATCTAATTGAATTTGACATAAGTTTTACAGGCAATGAATTATGGGGTCAAAAACCAGAAAAAACGGCTATTACATACACCTTTAATAGTGAATCAAAAAGTATAGATAGTGAGTTCTTTAACTTTGAAGGATATGAAATGAAGAGCCCGGAAATTACAATAAACAACGAATATGTGTTAGATAATGCCGTTGATAATGTTGTTACTATTTCTGTGGAATTTGCAGTTATTAAATTTTATATTATATTTGATGCGACAGAAGATGGTAGTTTTACATTTGATGAAGATGATGCGAAGGATGGTTTTTACCTAGAAAATTTAGCTGATTTGGATGATTCTAATAAACACATTAAATTAGAAGTAGATGCTAAAGAAAAGACTTTAAGATACTATGTTGTGCATGCAATGTATTATTCAACCGCAAATAATTATTTGCCAGCGCGTCCAACTAAAGATGGTTATACTTATTCAAACTTCCAATGTGAAACGACCAATATTTATATTCAAACGCCATTGACCCAAAATACTACTTTTACAGCTATTTATCAAAAAGATAAATACAATGTTACATTAACTGGTGAGACAATAGTTCCAGTAGAAATTGAAGGGTTCTATAACGATATAATTGATCTTACTAGATATACTCCAGAAGAAAGAGAAAATTATACGTTTAGTGGTTGGAGAGTAGTTGGAATTACTGATGAAATCTATACAAGCACATATACTATCACTTCTAATGCTATGCTAGAAGCTATATGGACACCTAATGAATATCAATTAACAATTAATGTTAATGATGTTGATGACTCATATAAGAATGCCATTATGAAGGCTATAAATGAAGCTTTAAATTCCAATGAGAATAAATATTTGAAATGGCCTAGTGATAATATATTTTATATACCATATAAAACAGATATAAGTAGTTTAAATAATATCGGAAAAGAAAATAGTATCTTGATTTATACCAAGAACACTGAAGGAAAAGAAGAAAAAGTTATATTTAGTACGATGCCAGCTGCTAATGTGTCTGTCAATGCTTCTATTAAAACTTCAGGAGTAATCAAAATTATTGCTAACTTAATATACAATAATAATACTATTTATACATTAGTCTATCTTGCTGAAAGTACTGAAGATGGTTATTATGTGATAACAGATTATGTAAAACCAACGTTAGAAATGTATGATTTTACTGGTGACTGGTACTTTAGTAATGATTTAACTCCAATTAGCAACATAACGGAACATAAGTTTACAGTGGCGACAACAATATTTGGTAATTTAACATTGAAGGAAGAATTTTCACAATTCACAATTACTTACCAAACATATAATGAAGGTCAAATAGTATCAGATACCATTTTAAATGTACAATATGGAACCACGATTGAAGATGCTTTAGCAGAAATTGTTAGTAGCAGGCCAGGTTACACATTTAGCAATTGGGAAATCAATGGCAATGATGTTACAAATATGGTAGTCACGTATAATATTACGGGTGTTGTTGCAAAGTGGAATCCAGTTGAATATGAAATTCGGTATGTAACAAATGGTAGTTCTATCAAATCAGCTACATATGAATATCAGGCTCATATTACTAATCAGCCTACTATAGAAAATATTAATAGTATAGATGAGACAAACAAACCATATTACAATTTGAATTATTATTTAAATGGAACTACAACATCATGGACGACCATATTTGGTGATAATTTGTTAATGCCAAATTTAGGTAGTTTGATTAATGATTATGGGTATTGTATTAGCCAAGATGGCTCAAAATATATTATTACTATAGAATTAGTAGCTACACCAAAAGAATATACATTGCACTTTGTTAACTCAAATGTTCAAACTGAAATAATTGCGGATGTTACTTTTGGTATTAATAGTGGTAATTCAATTAAAATTGATGTTAAGGAAGTATCACATTATAACTTTATAGGTTTTGGTATAGGTAATGATATAATCGTTAATGCCCAGGAAAGCTATGATTTTAAAACTTTAATTGAATTGTTTAGTAGTCCAAATCAAACAATTCAAGAAGTAACATTGATTTATGAGCCAATAAAATATACTATAACCTTTAAATTTGATGAAGTTTATACAGAAGTTTATTACTTTACTATAAACGATCAAGCTATAGCTGCACCAAATCTTAAACCTGATGAACTAGAAGGATTTACATTTAATGGTTGGTTAATTCCTGAAAATAGTAAAGCTTATGTTGATTATTTACCAGTTAGTGAGTTACTAAATAACGTTGATGATAATAATAGCATTACTGTAACTCCTAAATATGAGCCAAAGAAATATGATGTACTTTTCTATAATGATGGAGACGTTTATTTTAGTGTAACTGTTAATTATAATACAACATTTGGTGACTTGTATGACATGGTCTCTCATAGTATGAGCAAACAAGGATATTCGTTTGATGGATGGTATTCTATTCCGAATAATATAGAGTTGCTCGCAAATGATTCAAGTAACGTAATAACATCTACAACTATATTTGTTTCAAAATATGAGATAGACACATATACCATTAAATTCTATGATGCAAATAATCATTTAGAAAACTTAGATTTAGCTTTAACTATTAATGATTTTTCTAACGGAAATATTAATCTTCTTAATATTTATTTTCATCCTGGTTATTATAAAAAAGGTTGGTTCATAGATGGTGACAGTCAAGATATTATTACGGGTATCGATTTTGCCACATTAGAGGAATTATCAAATGATAAAATATTAGAATTATATGTTTCTGAGGATTTGATAAAATACGACATTACTTTAAATTTCAATGGTGGCACATATAATAATGATTCTAATCCTCTTTTATTAAATGATAAGACGGTTGATGATGTTATTAATTTTAAGAATGACTATGAGTCTATTAAAGCAGGATATATCATAGATCATTATGAAGATGCTAGTGGTAATGTTATCAGTAATATGGAAGATGTGGCTCAATATGCCAACTTATCTGGTAGCAATCAAGAGGGAGAAATTAGCCTATATGCTGTTTATAATCCGACAAAATATACGATAATATACAGTGAAAATGGTACAACTACTGAAACTAGTGAATATGATTATGATGAGTTTATTGTTTTAAAAGATAGTACTTTAACAGGTTACGAATTTGTGTATTGGCAAGATGCTAATGGAAATAAATATCAAGCTGGACAAAGAGTTATAAGTTTAACAATAGAAGAAAAAATTCAATTAACAGCATATTATAGATATGATATTACTTTCGATGGTAATGGTGGTAATGGAGAAGTTTCTCCAATTAGTGGATTGTTAACAAACACTAATTCCACTGATTTCAACATTGTTTTGCCAAGCAATGGTTTCTCAAAGGAACACTACATATTCTTGGGTTGGTCAACCGATAGGAATGCTGATCCAAATGGAGGTAATTATTTCCTACCAGGTACAATATATAGTTCTTTAGATAAACCTTTGTATGCAATTTGGAAACCGGAAAGTTATAGTGTTAGTTATTTTGATGGTGATAAGCTTATTGATGTAGATAAATATACTTATTCACAGGGATTAAATCTATTAGCTGATGTAACTAAAACAGGATACGCTTTTGCAGGTTGGTATGATAATCCAACTTTTGAAGGCGATGCTATAAATAGTATTTCAAGTGGGGAATTTGGTAATAAACAATACTATGCACGTTTTACTAAAAAGCAGTTTGCAACAATAATAGAAATTAATAACGTACCTAGTGGCTATGATTTTAAATCAGAATTATTAAAGCGATTTGCAAAAGAATTAGAAATTAGTTTAGAAGATATAGATGATACTAGTAGTATTAGTACTACACGTAATGGTGAAAATATTACAGTTAATATTACTTTAGTTGGTAGTAAACTAACGATAGAAGTTTTAACCGAATATGAGGGTAGTCGAGAATTTATTAATGAAGTTCTTTCGCAAGATTACTCATATAGCCAAGGAAACGAGAAATATTCTTTTAAGAATATAGAATTACAAAATGCGGATACTACATTTGTAATAAACGAACCATTATATTCTACTTTTATGAAGGATATTTTGGTTACTTTACAAAAGCAATTTGGTAATAACACACCTACAGAATTTGCTTATATAGCATTATCAAGTGGAGATATTTTGACTTTGGATATGCTAGAACATTATGAACAAACAATAATAGGATATAGTACTCCAGTTTGGAAATATGAAGAAAATAATTATTCTGATATGGTTGTTTCAACTCCGATTACATTGGTGTTAAATTATGAGCCTATTAGCTTTACAATTGTTTACAATGATGGTACACCTAGTCAAAGTGTAACTTATGGAAATTCTAGTACTATCAGTTCATCTAGCAATAATGCTTTAGGAAGTCAGTTTATAGGTTGGTCACTAGAAAGTGATAGTAAAGTAATTAATTTCATGGCATCTGATGCGGTAGATTTGTTAGTTCAATATGTAAATGAGCAAAATATAGTCAATTTATATGCTGTAAGAAGAGATTATATTTTAACTATTATCTTCGATAAGAATAATAATGATGCTACTGGAACAATGAATTCTATTAGCTATAGTTATAGTGACTTAAAATCAACTGCTCAAATAAATTTTGCTCTAGGATATTCACTATTTGGTAATGAGTTTACCGGATGGTCATGTGATGAATTAGCTACAATAGATAAAAATTCATTGCTTGGTTTGATTGGCAAAGAAAATCGTAATATAACTTTAAAAGCAAATTGGTCTCCTGTAGAGTACAACATTAAATATGTTACTAATGGTGGTACTTATAGCGATAGGACAAGTTATACAATTAATACTAACGTAACATTTATATATGATGAAACATCAGCCATTAAACCACAAAGAGAAGGGTATGAATTTGATGGTTGGTATTTAAATGAAGAATTCACTGGTGAAAAGATTGTATCTACAGCTGGTTTAGCAAAAGATTTAGTATTATATGCAAAATGGATAGAGAAGACATACACAATTAGTTTTGTTGCTGATGATGAAGGTCTTTATGATAATGATTTACCAGAAAGTATAAATATTACATATGGTGCAATTATTCCAAAGTTAACAACCCTAGATCTACCAGGCTATACATTTGTTGGTTGGTTTGATGAATCTGGAAAACAAGTGGTATTTGGTTCTATTTATAATTATGCTTTTGATTTAGAGTTAAAAGCTAGATTTAGCCCATTATCAAGTGAAGGTTATGAAGTTAACTTTGATATGAATGGTGGCGATTCAATTAGTCCGTTATATAATCTCTCATATGGCTCAGAAATTATTTTAAGTAGTATGCCAAGCCGTTTTGGTTATAATTTTAGTCATTTTACAATTAATGGTAGTGGCGTCTATGTAATTAAAGATAATACGATTTACATTTCTAATACTGACGAAACCTATAAAGTTACTACAAATATTGTTTTAAAAGCTGAGTGGACACCTATTAGTGATGTTTTCAAAATTAAATATCATTATGATAGTGAAGTAATACTTCAAACAGTAACTTATGGAGAACTTGTTACTTTATTATCTTTTGAACCAATTCAAGGAAAGTTGTTTAAAGGTTGGTCAAATATAGAAGGTGGTCAAGTAATATATTCTAACTTGGATAAAGTATTAATAAATATGGAAAGTGTTTCTGATCCAAATGATAATGTCATATTAGAATTATATTCTGTTTTTTCTGAAAAAACATATACTATTCTATTTAGTTTATCCGGTGGTATTAGTGACGATATTGATAGTATTACATTCACTATAAGTCAATTACCAGAATTACCTTCAAAAGATTCTATATATAAGATTGGTTATAGCTTCATTGGCTGGTTTGATAAGGATGATAAAGAAGTATCAATGGTAGATGTAAATATAATCAAGCTTGCTAACGAGCAAAATATAATTACTTTGACTGCAAAATGGATAGAGAAGACATACACAATTAGTTTTGTTGCTGATGATGAAGGTCTTTATGATAATGATTTACCAGAAAGTATAAATATTACATATGGTGCAAATATTCCAAATTTAACAACCTTAGATCTACCAGGCTACACATTTGTTGGTTGGTTTGATGAATCTGGAAAACAAGTTGTATCAGGTGATATATATACTTATACAAGTGGTATTACAATCAAACCAAAATTTACAAAAAATATATATAATGTTGAACTAACAATTAATAATATTCCAATGGGTTTAAGTAACACTATTATTGGTGAAATATCTACTAACTTAAAAGGTTATAGGTATAGTGTTGAATATTTAGAAAATACTAACAGTATTATAGTTATAATTGACGTTCCATATGAAGCAGATATTAGATCATTAGATAAATTAATTAGTAGTAAAGAATATACAGTGGGAGATTTTGATTATAGATTTGCTGGTTTTGATTATTCGTTCACTGATACTGCTGATATGCCAAGTACTGATATTAGTGCAACTGGTGAATTTATTACAAGTAAGATTAGAGTATTCTTATATGTAGAGGGTGAAAGTGTAATGACAATTACTCCTACATTAGAAAACGCAACATATACACTTAATGAAGTAGAATTAGACACATTATTCTCAAAGGAAGGATATGTTTTAGGCGACTGGTACATAGATTCTAATTATAATACTGAGTATAACTTTGGTGATACGGAGAATACATCAAAATCACTATATGCAAAATGGTTACCAATTAACTATTATGTAAAGTTTAACGCTAATGGTGGTAGTGGTTCTATGTCTAATCAGACATTGACTTATGATGAATCTAATGAATTAACACCTAATGGCTTTGAATACACTGGTCATACATTTATTGGCTGGGCTACAACTAGTAATGGTGATGTTGTTTATACTGATCAACATATGGTAATTAATCTATCTACTAAACAAGATGATGTAGTTAATTTGTATGCTATTTGGAGTCCTAATACTTATCAAATTGTCTTCAATGGCAATGGTGGTACTGGTAATATGCCAAATCAGGATATTAAATATAACGAAACATTAGAATTAAATGCGCAACAATTTAGTAAGATTGGATATTCATTTATCGGTTGGGCAAAAACTCCAAATGGTCCAAAAGATTATGATGATTGTGATGAGTTTACGCAAAATATCACTAATTCAGTTACATTATATGCACTATGGGAAGAAAACGATTATACGATTAGTTTTGCAGTCAATAATGATGAATATGAGCAAACTGTTTCTAGTATCCAAATTGAATACGATAAGTATATTTCTGACATTCCTACTTTAACATTAGCTGGGTACCGTTTCATTGGTTGGTATGATGCTGATGGTAGACAAGTAATTAACGGTATGATTTATGACTATACCTCTAATATTACATTAACAGCAAGGTGGGATAAGGATACTTATAATGTGACCTTTGATATGGCTGGAGGTAATCAAATTCCTAGTCAAAATGTATCTTATGGTGGACATATTGATATATCTAGTATTAATCCAGAAAGATTAGGTTATACTTTCTCACACTTTACCGCTAATGGTATTGAATATTATTTAAGTGGTGAAGGAAAGTTATTATTAGCTGATTATGAAATGACATCATCTAATATTACTTTCACAGCTGTTTGGAATGCTAATACATATAATATTAGCTATGAATTAGATGGTGGTAGCATCACTTTAGGCACTAACCCAACTACATTTGAGTATGGTAAAATTTCTCTTACTGCTTTATTAAGTGGCTTGAAAAAGCCAGAAAAGGAAGGTTATACATTTACTAATTGGTCAGTAGATGTAACAAGCTTACCAGCTAGTGATTTAATAATTACTGCTGAATATAGTATCAATAGATATTTAGTTGAATTTGATACAGCAGGTGGCAATTATATTAATCCAATCTATGTTGAGTATAAAGGCTTAATACCTACACAAATTGTAAGTAAGACAGGTTATGACTTCTCACATTTCACATATGAGGGTAAAAAAGTTGATTTATCTACATTCTTAATGCCAGCAAATAATATTATATTAGTAGCTGCATATGATAGATTAGAATATCAAGTCACTTATAATTATATGTATAATAATTTAACAGGAACATTGAGCTATAATGTTGAAGAGAATAAAGTATTAGAAACTCCAAGTAGAAATGGTTATAGTTTTGGTGGCTGGTATTTAAATGAAGAATACACAGGCGAAGCTATTATTTCTACAGCTGGTTATGCTGAAAATCTTGAATTATATGCAAAATGGAACAAAAATACTTATCAAATTACATATGTTTTAAATGATGACATTGAGAATAATAATCCTAATAGTTATGATGTTGAGAATATTGTTGAATTTGCTAACCCAATGCGAGCTGGTTATGTATTTGATGGTTGGTATTTAGATGCTGATTACAAGAATCAGATAACGGATACAACGGGAAGAATTGGTAACTTAGTATTACATGCAAAATGGGTTTTAGAAGATGAATATACAATCACTTATGCAAATGTTGATAATTATGATGGTATTACAAGCTATACCGTTGAATCTAATGTAGTATTTAAGACTCCTACAAAGACAGGCTATAAGTTTGTTGGTTGGGATTATGAAGGTACTTATATTACATCAACAAATGGCTTAGTTGGTGATATAACTGTTACGGCAGTTTGGAAAATCATAACTTATAATATTAATTATGATTTAGATGAAGGTACTTTAGCTTCTGCAAATCCAAGTACATATAATGTTGAAACTGCAACTATAACCTTAAATGAACCTGAAAAATTAGGTTATAAATTCCTTGGTTGGTATAATGGTCAATCTCGGGTTGAAACAATTGAAAAAGGTTCAACTGGTGATATAAGTTTAGTAGCTAAATGGGAAGTTATAACTTATACTATTACATATGACTTAAACGATGGTACTAATAACAGAGCTAACAAGGATAGTTATTCAGTTTTAGCTAACATTACCTTCGCTAGTCCTACAAGAGAAGGATACACCTTTGTTAATTGGACATATAATGGTCAAGAAATTACATCAACAGATGGAAGATTTGAAAATCTAGTTTTAGTAGCAAATTGGGAAGTAACTAACTATAGTATCGTTTATAATCTAGATGGTGGTACAAATAGTAAGGAAAATCCAACAAGCTATACGGTAGAAAAAGTAGTAGAATTTAAAAATCCAACTAAGACCGGTTATACATTTGTAGCATGGTACTTAGATAGCGATTATACGACAAAAATTAGTGATACTACAGGTTATGCAAAAGATTTAGTATTATATGCTAAGTGGGAAATTAATTCATATAAGGTTTCCTTCTTAACTGGTGAATTAGGTATTAATGTACCAGAAATAACAATGAACTATTATGAAACTTATGGTTCTAAGTTACCAGTATTAGAGATGCCTTATGGTATTAGCTTTGTAACTTGGTATTATGAAACAACAGATGGTGAAGTTGTTAATATTACTAAAGACTCAATCTTTAATTTAACAACTGATATTACTTTAAAAGCTCAATATACAACAACAGCCTTTAACATTGTTTATGAGACTAATGGTGGTATTAATCATTCTAGCAATGTAACTACTGTTACAGCTTTAGCTATGGCCGAAAAACCATTAGTATTATTAGCCCCTAGCAAGACAGGTTATAGCTTTGTCGGTTGGTATTTAGATAGTAGTTTCGGTGGAGAAGCAGTGGTAGAAATTTCCCCAGCTATCCTTGCTAACTCAACTAATGGCATCTTAACTTTATACGCAAAATATGAAGTAAGTCGCTATACAATTACTTATCAAGATATTGACGGCACAGTGATTAAGACAGTTAATAATGTAGCTTATGATAGCTTAGCTGAATTATTTACTCCAACTAAGGATGGTTATATCTTTGATGCTTGGTATCTAAATGGTGCAAAATATGACTTCAATACTCCAGTTACAGGCAATTTAACTCTCGTAGCTATGTACCGGATTATGGAAGTAAGCACCGAAACAGTTATGAACAATGAGACTGTTAAGGTTGTCGTTACATCAGTTGATGGTAAAGGCTTACCAGCTGATGCTCATATTGTTATTGAATTAGTTGTAGAAGAAGAAAGTAACAATCAAGTTGCTGATTTGTTACAAGAATATGGACAAGTATCTCGTTTCTACGATATTAAATTAGTAGATGCAAAAGGCAATGAAATAGCGCCTTCATCAGAAGTTAGAGTAACATTATCCCTACCTAATGAAGAAATAACTGTTGATAAGACTTATAGCATTGTAAATATCAAGGATGACTTGTCTGATTGGCAAGAAATTGAATCTTACTTAAAAGATGGTAATCTAGAGTTCTTCACAACTCACTTCAGTTATTACGCTATTGTAGTAACCGATAAGGCAATTGACTTTACGTGGTTATGGATAGTCCTTGGCGTTGCTGGTTTCTTATTAGTTCAAGTTATCATTATTGTGATAATTAAGACAAGAAGATTCAAGATTAGATTTATTTCTAAGGGTAATGTCAAAGTTAAAGAAATTAAATACCGGAAGAACATGAGTGTAACCTTACCTACACCAAGTCGAATCGGTTATAAATTCGTTGGTTGGTATTTAGATCAAGAATTTAAATATCCAGCTAATATTAAGACAATGCCAAATGAAAACTTAATCTTATACGCTAGATGGATTGAAGATCCACTAACTATTGGTTTAAAAGTTAAGAAGGCTAAATAATATATAAATATCTCTAAAGTAGAAGCTAAATAGCAAAACTCTATTTTAGAGATATTTTTTTGAATATTTTAAGTACTTTTTCATCTTATTTAAAAAAGGGAATGAAAAATGGGAAAAATGGAAATTCTAAGCGAGTTATATAGTCTTCGAGCTGGCTTATCTTTAATATTTTTAGACAAGAATAAAGTCGACGAATTGAATAGTGTAATAGTTAAAAATAAGGAAACTATAGCCAATATAGATAGGGAAATAAGTGCTATTCAAGCAAGTATTGATAGTTTAGAAAATAAGATTAAAGAGGAAGAAGATATTAATGTTGATAAGCTAGTTATTGCTCAATATGAAAAAAATTGGTGGAGCTAAAAGAAAAAATTGCTCATTTAAAGAATAAATACAAAACAACTGCTTCAAGACCTTTTCGCAAACTAATCAAAATATTAATTATAACGGCAATTATAGGTTGTGTTATTGGAGCTGTTTTATGGTGGGATTATAAATATAATTCTACGGATTCCTTTGCGACGAGATTACAGGGCATTGTTAGCTACATTTGTTTAGTTCTTGGAGGAATAGCCCTAGTTAGTTTATTAGGAATAATATTAGTAAAACTTTTACTTAAAATAAGACGGAACTTTACCACAAAATATAAAGAAAATAAGAAAGAACTGAGAGCTAGTAAAAAATTGTATCGTAATATGCTTAAAGAAAAGGCTAAATATTTAGAACTGCTTGAAGATAAAATCATTGAACAAATAGATGAAGAAATTGAAAAGTTCGAAAAAGAAAAAAATCGTCTTTCTACTAAAAGTACTAGTCTAGCTTTTAAAAGGCTTGACGTAGTACGTAGTATTAATGATCAATTAATTTTTATTGCTAACTTAGCCTTAAAGGCTAAAGATACGTATCTAGCTATATCTAGTAATTACTATGAATTTTTAGATAAAAGAGATTGGGAAAATTTAGACTTAGTTATTTATTTTTTGGAAACGAAACGAGCTGATAGCTTAAAGGAAGCTCTACAATTAGTTGATCGTAAAAAGGACCTAGAAGAAATAAAAGGTCTTATTATCACAGCTAGCAATAGTGTTAAAGATACTATTTCTAATAACACTGCTAAATTAGCAGGTTTTTTAGGTAGCTGTTTTAATCATTTAGCTAGTCAAATTAGTAGTGAAAATAAAAAGATTCAAATAATTATCGAAAAGTATAATATCAAGCTTAGCAATCTAAATCCAAAACCTGATTATGTGCACTTTTTGTTAACTACCCAAAAAACGATTAGTTTAGCTTTAATAGCTAAGATTAACACACCATCTACTAAATTAATGCAAGATACTAATTATATGTATAATCTAGCAATGCAGTATGAAGACAAATAATTGCTGAGTAGTAAAAGGAGTTTTAAACTCCTTTTATTTGTGCTAATCTTTCCTTTTATTTAATAATAAAATGTTGTATAATTACCTAATATAAGGAAGTGATTCGGGTGTTTAGTTTTGTTAAAAGTATGATGTGGTTTATCAAGAAAAACTGGTACTTTTATGTGGCTATTATTTTAGTTGGCATAAGTATTTCTTTAGCCAATTTGTTACCAGCTACTATCGTATCAAGCTTAACGGATGCTATTGAAAATAATGGCATAACTAAAGGCTTTATCTTGAAAAACATATTACTATATTATTTATTAATAATGTTTTTAATTTATTTGGTATCAACAACTAAAAGAGTCCTACAAAACAGATTAAAGGTCAGATTATACTATGCCCTACAGGTTAGATATATGGAAAATATTTTAGTTCAAGATGCTAGTTTCTTTGAACATTTTCAGGCTGGTGATCTTTTAACTAGAGCCCTTGGTGATGTTAAGTCGGTTAATTTCAGTGGTTCAACTAGACTTTTAAATATCTTTTCTGAGTTTATTACGATTGTAGTAACCTTTGTGGCTATGCTCTTTATTTCTATACCTTTGACCCTCTTTAGTGTTATTCCTTTACCAATAATTTTCTTTGTTAATTTCTATTTGAAGAAAAAGGTTAAGCGTAATTGGCGAGAGGTTAGAGAAGAAGCTTCTAAAATGGGTAATGTCGTATTAGAAAGTATTACTAATGTCCGGACAATTAGAGCCTTTTCTAAAGAAGAAGAAAACTACCAAAAGAATTTAAAATATTCTGATCAGGTTTATAAAATAGAACGGCGCAATTTAAAGCTTAATGTTGTTTTCCAACCAATCTTTAATAGTATTACAGCTATTGCGACAATTATTGCCTACGCCTTAGGTTCTTACTATATTTTAGAAAAAGGAATGCCTCTAGAAAAATTTGTTCAATTTAGTATCTATTTAACGATGTTTGCCTCTCCTTTAACTAATATTGGTAACTTGCTAAATAATTTCTATCAAAGTTTAATTTCTGCTGACCGGATTAATGAAGTGTATGATGCTAAATCTAGTGTCTTAGATAGTGCCGATGCTAAACCAGTTAATCATATTGATACCGTAGAATTTAGAAACTTTAGTTTTAAATATGAAAATGATAACTTCTATGTTTTAAAAAATATTAATTTGACTATTAAAAAAGGTGAAACTTTAGGTATTGTTGGTAGAACAGGGTCTGGTAAATCAACCCTAGTTAGACAATTAGTTCGGCAATTACCGATTTGTAAGGGTGAGCTATTTGTTAATGGCAAATTTATTGAAGACTTTAATCAAGAGAGTGTTAGAAGTATGATTTCTTACGTACCGCAAGAACACATTTTATTTAGTCGGTCCGTTTATCAAAATGTTGCGCTTGGTAAAGCGGATGCTACTAGCGATGAAGAAATTAGACACGCTATTGAGTTAGCTGATTTTGCCAAGGATATCGATGCCCTACCTTATGGTCTTGATACTATAGTTGGTGAATACGGCGTTACCTTATCTGGTGGGCAGAAACAAAGATTAGCCATTGCTAGAGCCTTCCTTAAAAATTCCGATATTTTAATTTTAGATGATAGCTTAAGTGCGGTTGATGGCACGACGGAAGCCAATATTATTAAATCCTTAAAGGAGTATCGTAAAAACAAAACCAATATCATTGTTGCACACCGTTTAAGTGCGGTTATGGCAGCTGATCATATTATTGTTCTTGATGATGGTATTATTGTTGAGGAAGGTACCCATGAGGAATTAATGAAGGCTAAGGGTTGGTATTATCACCAATATTTATCTCAACAAATGGAGGATGGTGAATAATATGGCAAAAAAGAAAAAAGAAGAATTAACCTATGGTAAGTCTGAATTATTAAAGAAAACCTTGCCGTACATCAAAAAAGAATGGAAGACATTTTTAATTGCCTTTGTTTTAGTATTTGTTATTGCTTTTTTACAAACCTATACTCCTCTTTTAACTAAGAGTATTATTGATAACTATATTACTAACGATAAGATTAGTAATAGTGATAAGCTTTTAGCTATTCGTAATCTTTTAATTGAGTATGGGCTTTTAACCGTGGTAATGGTTATTTCGCGTTACTTTATGCAATATTTTATGTCCTTAACGGGTATGAATATTGAGCGAAAGCTACGTAATGATGCGATAAGAAAAATCGATTACCTGCCAGTTGATTATTATTCACTAGAGCCAGATGGAAAAATAGTTTCTAAAATCACTAATGATAGTAATGGCGTTAGAGTATTTTTTGAGACGATGTTTTCTATTTTCCAAGCCCTAGTAAATATTGTTGTTGTATATGTTGGTATTATTGTTTTAATGCCATCATTAGGTCTAATCCTTTTAGTTTTAGTGCCAATTTTATTAGTATGGGTAACTATTTATAGACGGCGTGTTCATGGTTACTACCAAGACTTAAGAGAAACTGGTTCCCGGATTACAGGTAAATTAAATGAGTTAATTACTGGAGCCCTAGTTATTCAAGATTTTAACCAGGAAGATGCGATGCTTGGTGATTATAAAAAATTAGTTAATCGTTATAATTACAATGATAAAAAGGCTAATACAGTGGCTGCTTACTTTGGTTGGGAGCTTTTAATGCTTATTAAAAGATTAGCTGAAGTTAGCATTCTAGTCTATTTTGGTTTTCAGTATTTAAGTTTAGGTGGCACAGTTATTACAGTTGGTTTAATTACTACCTTCACAGATTATTTAACGCGAATGATTAACCCTGTTAATGCTATTTTTAATAATCTAAATGAATTAGAGGATAGTATGGTTGGGGCTAACCGGGTATATTTATTCATGGATGAGCCTAACGATACTAGAGTTTTAGATGGTAATATGGCTCCTACAGATATTGCTGGTAATGTGGAATTTAAAGATGTTTGGTTTGCTTATGTCAAAGGTAAACCAGTTCTAAAGGGAATTAACTTAAAGGTTGAAGCTGGTAAGAATATTGGTATCGTCGGTCATACAGGTTCTGGTAAGTCTAGTCTTATGAATTTATTACTGGCTTATAATGATTATGATAGTGGTCAAATATTAGTTGATGGTGTAGATATTAAAACCTACAATAAACAAAGCTACCGGCAAAATCTAGGTATTGTTTTACAAACCCCGGCTTTATTTGCAGGTACGATTAAATCTAATTTAACTATGGAACGTGATCTTTATACAGATGAACAAATTAAACAGGTTCTTCTTGAGGTAGGGGGAGCGGATCTTTTAGCTAAATCTAAGGAAGGCATTAATGCGCCAATTTCCTTTAGAGGTGAAAACCTTTCTCTTGGGGAGAAGCAATTAATTAGCTTTGCGAGAATCTTACTGCGCAATCCCAAAATCTTAGTTTTAGATGAGGCTACAGCTAATATTGATACTGAAACCGAAAATAAGATTAAGCATGCGATGGATGTAGTTTGTAAAAATAGAACAACCTTTATCATTGCGCACCGTCTATCAACTATTAAGGATTGTGATGAAATAATTGTCTTAGATAACGGAATAATTGTTGGCCGTGGTCAACATAAGGACTTATATGATACTTGTCCAATTTATCATGAGATGTATGACTCACAATTTAAAAATTATGCCTAATTTCACAAATACTTTACTTAGTAAAGCTTATTTGAAAGATTTTAATAATTATGCTATAATCAAAAAAAATAAGGAGACAGAGAATTGTGAAAACGGGTGTAATAGTATGTTCTAATGCTGCCCTTGATTATATTCCGCATGATGAATATATTCCAGTATTTAGATCAGTAGTAATATTTAACGAAAATGAAAAATATGATGATTATACAGAAATTAAAGCAGAAGATTTCTATAAAAGACTAGAGACAGATAAGTCATCTTTCCCCCATACAGCCTTTGTCAGTCCAGGTAAAATGGAAGAAATTTTTAATGAGATGAAAAGTAAGGGCTATGAACGGGTTCTATGTATTTTAATTTCAGAAAAGTTATCTAGTTTGGCTAAAACCGTTAGAATGATAGCCCAGGATTATGAGGGACTAGATATCATTGTTTATGATTCGAGAACAATAGCTTATCCACAAGCTTTAATGGCTTTAACGGCTAGCAAGATGTTTAACGAAGGTAAAGACTTAGATGAAGTTTTAGAAAGAATAGATTTTATAAGAGATCATAATCATTTAATTTTCTGTGTTGAAACTCTCGAATATTTAATTAAAAATGGCCGTTTATCTAAAGTGGCTGGAGGTATTGCTAATTTATTGCAAATTAAACCTTTACTACATTTAGATAAATACGGAGCGGTTGAAACCTTAGCTAAGATTAGAACTACAAAAAAGGCTAGAGAGGAAATGATTAAACTTTTCCTTGAGGAAGTTAAGGATAAGGATGTTACGCCATGTATTATTCATGCTAATGCGAAACCAGAAGTAATTGCTGAAATAAAGGAAAAGGTTTTGGCGGTTCATCCAGAGTATAAAGATATTAATGTTTATCCTTTAACGCCAGTAGTTGGAGCCCATGCTGGTCCAGGAACGATTAGCTTAGGCTACATTGAAAACTATCATGCATGATTGAATTTATTAGGTATCAAGTTGGTTTGATACCTTTTTTTAAAACTTGTAATATGCTATAATTACGCCAAAGGAGCAAAAAATAATGAAGAGAAGGAAAAATTTATTAGTTTTGCTTTTTGTCTTTTTAGTAAGCGCTTTAGTAGCGTGTACAACTACCCAAGTAGAATCAAATAAGGATAGTGATTCCAGTTTGGCTAGTATCAAGATAAATGGCGAAACAATGACGGATTTTAATCCGCAAGTTACAAATTATGAGTGGGAAATCACTTATGCTAGCACAATTGAAGTAGAAGGTACACCTAGTTCTAGTAAAGCCGTCGTTGATGGTAATACAATCATTACCGTTAACCCGGAAAAAATGGACTATGAAGTTACCTTAACTTGTATTGCCGAAGATCAAAGTACGACTGCTTATAATTTGAAACTAACACTTAAAGAACTATCTAGTGATAATAGCTTAACGGCTTTAATGATTGATGGTTCACTATTGGTTGGTTTTAATAGTGAGG
>CALUXJ010000003.1 GCA_944324725.1 uncultured Acholeplasmatales bacterium | reverse complement strand
ACACTTATGGAAAGGAATTAGTATAATTAAAAGTACAATTTAATTATACTAGGTGATTTTATGGGGAATACATTTATTGTTACTAGCGCTACCAACAAGCAAAAAATGTTAAGGGAAAATGTTGGCTTACATAACTATCGTTTTTTAAGCTTAAAAGAATTGAAAGAGAAATTGTTAGGGAAACCTACGCGTCAAGCCTTATATTTTTTGTTTAATAAATTCAATTTAACAATTCCTTTTATTATAAATATTTGGCAATATTTGCCATACATTGATTTGAATCAAAAATATAAAGAAACTAAATTACAACAACTTCAAAGCATAAAAAATGCTTTAATAGAAGCAAAATTATATGATTATGATAAAGTGTTTTTGTCAGCACTAAAAGTTGCCAAAATTCAATTTATGGATTTGCTAAAGTCTAGCGAAAATATTTTTTTATTAAATTATTTAAAAAAGGAAAAGATTCCATTTGAAGTAGTTAAAGTTAGGATTAATCCTAGAAAAATAAATCTATATTTAACTCCAGATATAGATAGTGAAATATATTATGTGTTTAGTGAAATTACTAAACTATTAGAAAAGGGAGTTAGTCCAAATAATATTTATTTAATTAATGTTAGTAATGCTTATTATCCAATCTTAAAAAGAGCTAGTTACCTTTATAAGGTTGATATTCAAATACCTAGCGAGGCAAGTCTCTTGGATAAGGAAGAATTTAATACATTTATTACTAATCTAGAAGAAAAGGGGTTAGAGAATAGTTTGGCTTTAATTAATGATAGAGTTTTAAAACAGGCGTTAGTTAATATTGCTAATCGTTATAGCTTAAAAGAAAATAAGGATATTACCTTCTTAAAGGAAATATTTACCTATGCTTTGCGAAAGAGTAAATATCAAACGAAAAACTACGAGGCTGCTATTCAAATTGGTGATTGGGAAACAAAATATAGTATTGATGATTATGTTTTTATTTTAAATTTCAATCTTGATTGTCCGCACTTATTAAAGAATGATTATTTATCTAATCCAATGCGTCAAGAATTAGGCTTTTTAAGTTTAGATGCAGAAAATCAAATTATTATCGAACAAACAAAACTACTTTTACAAAATATTCCTAATGTAGCTATTACTAAACCTAAAATATTTAATGGTGAAACAAACTTTAGTTCAGTCATAATAGAAAACATAGTTGAGCAAGAAGTTAATTTTGAATTAGGAACTAGTAAAGTTTTAGATGATTTATCATTAGCTAGTATGTTGGATGATTATAGTAATTATGGAATTATGACCAAGGAACTTAAGGAGTATGATTTAAAACATTTAAACTATTTGGGATATGATCATCACTTTAAATCATTTGAATTACCATTAAAAGAACAAATTAATCTTTCATATTCTAGTATGAAAACCTATTTTGCCTGTGCTTTTCATTATTATTTGGATTATATATTAGGACTACAAGACAATGAATCAACCTTAGCAGCTACACTAGGTACGTATTCGCATAAAATCCTACAAGATAGTTATAAAGATGATTTTTCCATGTCAGAGGAACAACGACAAGAAAAGGTTAATTTAGATTCTAAAGCTAAATTTTATGCTAGTAGATTTGATATTGTCTTAGAACGTTTGCTAAATTTTAATAGAGAGTATGAAGAAGCTATGGCTTTAAATGAAGTTAAACGCGAAGAAAAGATTGAGGTTAAACATAACTTCATAAACCTAAAGGGCTTTATTGATAAAATTAGATTTTTAGAAGAGGGAGATAAGCTATATCTAGCTATCTATGATTATAAAACGGGGAATGATGTCGTAAGTTTAGATAATATTGAATATGGATATAATATGCAATTACCAACTTATATTTATCTTCTTAGCCATAATCCTAAAATCACGAATAAAGAACTTATTTTTATTGGCTTTTATTTACAAAAAGTTACGCTAGAAACATTGGGCTTGCAAACAGATTTAACTAAACCTTTTAAATTACAAGGTTTTACTAATTCTCAACTTAGCTTGACCAAATTGATAGATGATAACTATCAAGATAGTTCCTATATTGCAGGTTTAAAAACGAAGGCAGGGGAAGATGGTTTAGAGTTTAGATCTACAGCTAAAGTCTTTTCTAATGATGACATTAAAAATATCATCGCCGTTGTTGAGAATAATTTAAAAATCATAGAAGATAGCTATTTGAATTGTAATTTTCCAATTAATCCCAAGGTTATTGGTAATAAGGATGAAGCTTGTCTTTATTGTCCTTATGCTAATATTTGTTATAAAACCTTTACGGATAAAATTAAATTAGAGCCTAAACCTTTTAAGAAGGGAGATTATGATAATGGCTTGGACTAAAGAACAAGAAGAAGCAATTTATAAGCGAGGAGCAAATATCCTTGTTTCAGCTGGGGCCGGTTCTGGCAAAACAACTGTTCTTTCTGCCCGCGTATTAGAGTATGTTAAACAGGGCAATAGTGTTAAAGATTTATTAATTTTAACCTTTACTAAAGCTGCTGCTTTAGAAATGAAGGATCGAATTTATAAGCAGCTAAAAAATAATGGCTACTTGGCAGAAGCTAACGCAGCCCTAACAAGTGATATAACAACCTTTGATGCTTACTCACTAAATATTGTCAAAAAGTACTATTATCTTTTAGGCATTGATAGGGAAGTAGGTATTGCAGATAGCAATGTTATTAAGCATGAAAAGAAAAAAATAATTACTAATCTTTTTAATGATTTATATGCTAAGGAAGATAAGGATTTCTTTAATTTTTTAATTCATCAAAATGTTAAGGATGATACAAATATTATTAAAGGAATTTTGACTCTTTCTGAACAACTAGAACTATTAGTTGATCCTAAGGAATATTTGTTAAATTATGCTAATAACTATTTTAATTCAACACAAATAGACAATACTATAAAGGATTTCGTTCAGGTTATAGCTACTGAATTTAATTATACATTAGAAACTTTTTTGACCTTTAAAGACTTACTTGAGGAAGATAATCAGAAAATAATTGATTATTTAGATAATGCTTTAATGGAGGCTAACTATTGCCATACTTATGAAGAAATGCGCGATTTCTTATTAAATATTAAAATACCGAGTTTAAAAAAAGGAACAAAAACACCGGAAATAGACAAGGCAAGGGCCAATATAACAGAGTCTATTAAGAATTTGAAGACAAATTTCTTTAGTCAATATGAGTCAACAGAGGCGATTAAGGATGATATTCTTAGTCAAGAAGGCGACATTAAATTTATAATTAGAGTTAATTTAATTCTTTTAGAAGAAATCAATAAATATAAATTCAAATATCTTTATTTTACTTATGGTGATATTGCTAAAATGGCTATTAAGTTAGTTAAAGATTTTCCTGAAGTGAGAAAGGATTTGGCGCATTTAAAGGAAATTTTAGTTGATGAGTATCAAGACACATCAGATTTACAAGAAACATTCTTGAACCATATTGTTCATGATAATATGTATATGGTGGGGGATATTAAGCAATCAATTTATCGGTTTAGAAATGCTAATCCTTATATTTTTAAAACAAAGTATGCCAATTATACACAAAACGATGGGGGTCTTAAAATTGATTTGCTAAATAATTTCCGTTCACGTAACGAAGTTTTACAGGGAATTAATTTAATATTTAATCAATTGATGACTAATGAATTAGGTGACTCTAATTATCAAAAGGATGGACAAATGATTTTTGGCCTAACTGCCTATAATGCAATAAAAGATGCAAACTATAATTATAGTACGGAAGTTCTAACTTATGATAAGGAGCAAGCAGAAGACTATAAACGTGAAGAAATAGAGGCGTTTATTTGTGCTAATAAGGTAAAGGAATTAGTGGCTAAAACATCAGTCTATACAAAAGATGGTTTACGTAAAACTACTTATAGTGATATTGCTATCATTATTGATAAAGCTACTAAATTTCCATTATTTAAAAAAATATTTGAATATTTAGGGGTCCCATTGACCATAGAAAAAGATTTAGATATTAAGGATAATTCTTTGACTCAAACATTAATAGCTCTTTTAGGAATCATTAAGAGTTTAAAAAATAATAATTTTGACCAAACTTTTAAACGCAATTTAACTAGTGTATTACGTAGCTTTATTTGTAACTATAGCGATGAACAAATATATCACATAATTCAAAACAATAATTATAATATTGAACTTATTAGTAAGTTAAAAACAATCGATTTGATCCAAGATAGCTTTAGTATATATTATGATGCCCTTAATGAACTAAATGTATATGCTAAGTTACCTCTAATAGGAGCAATTAATAGTTCATTAACTATAATTGATTATATAGCCTCTATGTTAGTCAACTATAACAAATTGGGCTATGATTTTAGTACAAGCGTCGATTTTTTAAGTGATATTGTTATTAGTGATGAAAAATTAGCCTATAAAGGTCTTCATGGTCAGGCAGATGAAGTAAAGTTAATGACTATTCACCATTCAAAAGGCTTAGAATATCCTTATTGTATTTTCCCATTATTATATACTAAAATGAATATGGATGACTTTAAAAAGGATTATAATTTAAGTGATCGTTATGGTATTTATTTAAAGAAAAGCAATTTAAATAGTGAAAACTCGGCTTTAAGTGTGCTAAATAAAGAATTTGAATTAAAAAAAGCTATTTCTGAACGGGTAAGACTTCTTTATGTTGCCTTAACCAGAGCACGGGAGCAGATGATACTTATTTTAGACAAAGAGGAAACTAAAAGCTTACATTTAAACAAACTAACTAGCTTTAAATCAATGCTTGATTATGCCCATTGTTTAAATAGTTATAAAAAAGACATTAATCTAGAAGAGTTAAATTTAACTAAGCAATATAACGTTTCAAAAACTAATGAGCTTATTAATCAAGTAGGTAAAGAATTCAGCTATAGTGAAAATGATTATCATACGCAAATTTTAAATAAAGGAGCCATTTCTAAAGAAACTCAAACCATATTAAGTCTAGAAACTCAAGAATTATTAGATTTGGGTACTAATATTCACGAAGTTTTAGCCAGCCTTGATTTAAAAAATCCAGACTATAGTTTAGTTAATATTGAGTACCAAGAATACATTAAAAAACTTTTAGCTATGCCGTTATTTTTAAACATCAAAGATGCTAATATCTACCAAGAACAAGAATTCTATTTCACGGAAAATGGCATTTCCTACTATGGTATAATGGATCTTTTACTAGAATATGAGGATAGATATGTTATAATTGACTATAAGCTTAGTAACTTAGATAAGAAAGAATATATAAGACAATTAGGTGTGTATTATAGGTACTTAAAAACGCTAACTACAAAACCAATAGCTGTATATTTAGTTAGTATCTTAAAATCAGAAGCAAAGGAGATAACCAATGAATTATAATATATGTGGTAAAATTTTGAAAACCCATGGTTTAAAAGGTGAGGTAAAGGTTTTAAATAGTAGTGACTTCAATCGTTTTGCTAAGGGTAAAATAGTTTACTATCTAGAAGGTGATAACTATATTGAATTAAAAATTAAAGAGGTTAAAGACGCTAATCCTTTAATTGTATCTTTTGTTGGCTTAGATGATATTAATTTAGTTGAAAAGTTAGTTGGCAAGGATATATATGCCAAGCGGGAAAAAGATGATTTAGCAGCCAATGAATATTATTATAGTGACTTAATTGGTAAGCCAGTTTTTAACCAAGCTGGTCAAAAAAGAGCTAATGTTATTGATGTTATAGAGTTACCACAAGGACACTATTTAGTTTGTGAGGTAGCTGGTAAGCGTAAATTAGTACCATTTAATGAACATTTTGTCAAAGATGTTTTAACAGATAAAATTATTATTGAAGAAATTGAAGGTCTACTATGACAATAAAGATATTAACCTTATTTCCGGAGATGTTTCAACCTTTTTTAGCCACATCTATTATTAAAAGGGCGTTAGAGAAGAATTTAATCAATATTGAAGTGATTGATTTAAGACAATATTCTAATGACAAGCATAATCATGTTGATGACACTCCTTATGGTGGTGGTAAGGGCATGGTTATTAAGGTTGATGTGGTTAAAAGAGCACTTGATGCCAATAGTAGTCAAATGACGAAGGTTTTATTGACTTCTCCGCGAGGAAAGACCTATAAACAGAATATGGCTAACCAACTTGCTAAAGAAGAAGAAATTCTAATTTTGTGTGGTCATTACGAAGGATTTGATGAGCGCGTACTTAACTATGTAGATGAGGAAATTAGTATTGGGGACTATGTTTTGACAGGTGGAGAATTGGCGGCTATGGTAATTGCTGATAGCATTACGCGATTACAAAAAGGGGTTCTAGCTACAGGCTCTTTTGAGGATGATTCCTTTCAAACTGGTTTACTAGAATATCCTCAATATACTAGACCAACTATTTTTGAGGGTATGAGCGTACCTTCAGTTTTGCAAAATGGTAATCATGAAGAAATTAGAAAATATCGCCTATATGAGTCATTAAAACTAACATACTTGCGACGTCCTGATTTGTTAGTGAATTATAAATTAACCAAAGAAGAAGAAAAAATGTTAGAAAAAATCAAAAATGAGTCTTTACAAAATGAGTAATTTTACCTATACTTAAATACGAAGAAAGGGGAATTTAATATGGCAACTAAAAAAACTACAACAACTAAAAGTTCATCTAGCTCAGTAAATTGGGGAAAGATGACAGGAATTTGTGCTTTTTTCGCTATTGTAATAGCTGGTGTTATTTTCATTATTAATGGTATTATTAAGTTAGTTAATGGCAGCTTTAATGGTGGTATCTTAAGTACAATTGCTACTTTACTTTTAGTTTTAGCATTAATTATACCTGGTTGGCGTTTTGTAAGAGGCAAGAAAACTTGGATTCAAATCTTATTTTGGGTTTGTGCAATAGTTTTAATTGTCTTTGGTGCAATCAGCTTTAACGTGTAAAAGGGTCGTAAGACCTTTTTCTTTTTATTAAAAATAGTTATAATTCATTATAATTAAAAAGTATTTTTTTAATAGCCCATTTCATAATATAATTTTCTTGAGGTGAAAATATGTTAGGAAATTTTAGTTATTGCAATCCAACTAAGGTCTATTTTGGGCCAGATAGTTTAAACTATCTTTTAGAAGAATTAAATAGATATGGGCAAAATATTTTACTAGTTTATGGTGGTGGGTCCATTAAACGAAATGGTATTTATGATGACATTATATAAATATTAAAAAAGTGTGGTAAAAATATATTTGAAGATGCCGGGGTCATGCCTAATCCAACGATAGATAAGCTTTATGAAGGTTGTGAAAGACTTAAGGCTGCTAAGGCTGACTTAATTTTGGCTGTTGGTGGTGGCTCTGTAATTGATTATGCTAAAGCCCTATCAGTATCAGCGTACTCAAAGGAAGACCCATGGCAAAAATATTACATTGAATTTAAGGAACCAGATAATAAGATAGTGCCAGTAGGCTGTATTTTAACAATGGTTGGTACTGGTAGTGAGATGAATGGTGGCGCTGTTATAACTAATCCTAAGGTTAATTTAAAAATCGGTCATGTTTTTGGCGAGGAAGTATATCCTAAGTTTGCCATCTTAAACCCTAAATACACTTATACAGTTCCAATGTATCAAATGGTTGCTGGTATTTTTGATACGATGAGCCATATCATGGAACAATATTTTTCTGGTGAAGATGACAACACCTCAGATTATATAATGGAAGGCTTAATGCGTTCTTTAATTCATTCATCTAGAATCGCAGTTAAAAACCAAGAAGATTATGAGGCTCGTTCTAATATTATGTGGACAGCAACTTGGGCTTTAAATACTTTAGTTGCCAAAGGTAAGAGCACAGATTGGGAAGTTCATATGATTGGTCAAGCTATTGGAGCCTTGACTAATGCTACTCACGGGATGACTCTATCTGCAGTTTCTATCGCCTATTATAAATATATTATGCTTTATGGTTTACCTAAATTTGTCAAATTCGCTAAAAATGTATTTAATATTCAGCCACAAGAATCTAATGAAGCTACAGCTTTAGCTGGACTTAAAGCGTTAGAAGAGTGGATGAAGGAAATAAATGTTGTTTTAAATATTTCTGAATTAGGCGTTAAAAAGGATATGATTGAAGATGTCATTAGATCAACTTTAATCATGTCAGGTGGTTATAAAACCTTAAATCATGATGATTTAGTGAAGATTTTAGAGGCTAGTTTATAAATATATTGGCAATAGGTAACAAAAATGATATAATCATATTGAAGTATACTGCTTTAATATTATAAAGAAAGGAAAAGAGATATGGATAAATCATTTTTAAAATTACCTAGATTAATACAAATATTGTTACTATTAATTCCTGTTGTTAATATTGTAACAGAGGTAGTCGTGCGAGTAAGCGCATTTTTACGTAAACCAACACTCATGCATTTATTATTTGTAATTTTAGCTATTGTTACGTTGGGTATTTTTTCTTGGATTGATTTGGTTTGGTGTTTGCTATTCCATCATTTGATTTTTATGTAGTAAATTGGTTAATAGTAGTGAGGGTGGGCCATGTTGGCTCACCTTTATGTTTTTTACACTTTAAAAATATATTATTGTATATTTTATACAAATGATATATAATAAGTGCAGAGGTGATACTAATGCTAATAAAATTACATTTGGAAAATGTGTATAGTATTCAAGTTGCGGATATTATATTCACAAAAGGTCGCTATGCTTATAAGAAGGATATGGTTTATAATGAAGCTATTGTTAGTCCTGTAGCCATTTATGGTTTTAATGGGAGCGGAAAAAGTAGTATTTTTAAGGCTATGGCCTTTTTAGCAAGTTTTTGGCGAGAAGGTAACAATCAGCCTTTAGAACAAAATTATTTACTAGAACAATTAGCAAAAAAGAAATTGGTTGATAATCCATATTTAGTTTCTAAATTTGGTTTAACCTTTCAAATTGGTAAGAATATTTATGAATACAATTTGAGCCTAGCGAATAATGAAGTATTAAAGGAAGATTTGACACAAAATGGGTTAAAACTATTCGAACGCTTGGGAAATAAATATATGATTTATGGCTTTTATGAAAATTTAGGGGAAACAAAAGCCCATAATAAGTCCATTTTAACCGAAATTGGCGATAAATTTTTAGAGGTCACGGATTATTTTCACTCTTTTTTCATAATCCTTGATAAAAGAATAAATAGTCAAACAAGTATTTTAGATAATAAAAACATTTATGATATTATGCTTAAATATCAAGAACAAATTAATGAAATACTTTTAACTATTCCAGGAGCCTGTACCTATAAGATTATAAAACAAAAATTTAATTATTTTTTAGAATATGATAATTTAATTTTGCCAATTGAGAAAATGTCTCGAGGCCAATTTAATTTAAATATGATCATAAGTTTAATTTTAGCTAGTCCACGTGATAGTATGTTTTTTATTGATGACATAGATGCTAATTTGCATCCATTTGCCCTAGAAAAGATTATCACTTTAGCAAAAGAAAGAGATATCCAGCTAGTTTTAAGCTCACATAATACGCATTTGATGCAATTTTTGCGTCCTGATCAAATATATTTCGTTAGTTTTGATGGCAAGAGCTCTCTTTATAAACGCTTATCTGATTTTAAAGATAGTATAAGAGAAATTAATAATATTGAAAAGATGTACTTAGCAGATGCCTTTAAAGGATGATTTAAGGCATCTTTTTTTTAAAATAAAATTATGATAAAATTAAAAAGGTGATTAAAATGAAGAAAAAAGAAGTTATTTCTAGTGAAACACAGTTATACCGCAAGTACCGTTTATGCGAATTAATAGGCTTGATAATCATTTTTATTGGTGGTATTCTAGCAAGCATTAGTCAAATCTATCGTTTTCGAGGTGATACTCTATATAATTTGTTCTTAGCATTTATTATAAGTGGCATTGTATTAATAATTATTGGCTTAGCTATTGTACTAATTTTTTATTATAAAATTAAAAAGTTGAAGGAGTAACATATGCACATTATTGAAATTGGTACGCGTTATGCAGTAGTAGAATTAGATAATCTTTTACCATATTACACTGAGGAAACTATGGAGGTTTTTGTCAACGAGAATTTTTATGCTAAAAGTAACAAAAATGTCATTGGTATATATGATTTAGAACCCAATCAAAAATATAATATTAAAGTGGGGAATGAGGCAGTTCAATTTGTAACCAAAGAAGAAGTTATCTGCCTACACACCAATTTATTTAATCCTGCCAAGGATGGAGTTACAGATGACACGTTAAAATTACAAGCAGCAATCTTATGCTGTCCTGAAGGTGGAACAGTTTATGTAGATGAGGGTTTATATTTAATGACATGTCTTTTTTTAAAATCAAACATTAACCTTTACTTTGCCAAAGGAGCTAAGTTCATTTGTCAGTATGATAGAAATAAATTCCCTGTTTTACCAGGATTAATAAATAATGGTGTAAAAGAGCTAAATTTAGGCAGTTTTGAGGGTAGTGAAACTGATGTTTTTGCATCCATTATTACAGGAATAAATATTGAAAATGTTACAATAGGTGGTCAGGGAGAAATTGATGGTCAAGCTATATTAGGCGATTGGTATAAAAATCACAATGAAAAAAGGATTGCTTACCGTCCTTTTGGTATCTATTTTAATCGTTGTGAAAATGTTTCAGTGGCAGGCCTCTATATACATGATACTGCCTGTTGGAACATTCATCCCTATTTTTCCAACAATCTTAACTTTCTAGATTTAAGGATTGAAAATCCAACGGGAATGCCTACCACCGATGGAATTGATCCAGATTGTTGTAATAACGTTTTGATTTTAGGTGTCAGTTTTAATGTCGGTGATGATTGCATTGCAATAAAAAGTGGAACTATTGACTTTGCTAAAAAATACTTGCGTCCAACTAGTACATTGACTATTAGAAATTGTCTTATGCAAAAGGGTCATGGTGCAGTTGTTTTTGGTAGTGAAGCAAGTGGAGGCATCAATGATATAATTGTTTCACAATGTTATTTTCAAAATACTGATCGGGGACTAAGAATAAAAACAAGACGCGGTCGCGGTCGTTATGGTAAGATTGAAAATATCACTTTTAAAAATATAATTATGGATAAAGTTGCTACACCATTTGTCATTAATATGTTTTATAATATGGGTCCTAAAGGTGGTCATGAACCCTTTGTTTGGTCAAAAGAGAAACAACCTGTTGATATAACAACGCCATATATTGGTCATTTTACCTTTAATGATATTAAATGTAAGGATGTTTCTTTGGCTGCGGGTGTTTTTCTTGGTTTGCCAGAAGAGCCAATTAAGTCATTAACCTTTGATAATGTAGAATTTAGTTATGATTTGAATGCTAAGCCAGGCTATCCGGTTATGATTGAACATAAAGATGAGATGTGTAGGGTTGGATTATATTTGGATAATGTGGATAGATTAGTATTAAGAAATGTTATTTTTAGTGGTAATTTAGGTGAGGAGGTAGTAACGAATGGAAAAACCATTATTGAAAACATATAAAACAGAATTTAAAAGAAGAGTAATATTAGTAATAATTGGAATAGCCTTAGGGATATTATTGTTTTTTTTACCTTTGGGTAATATTGTTAAGGTTATGACTATTATATTAGGGGTGCTTCTTTTAATAAGTGGGGTCATTAAAATTATAATGGGGACTAGTGGTTATGGTCGAATATTAGGTATGAATGGAATAATCCAGGCAATTATGGGCTTATTTTTGACTATTTTTCCAGGAGGAATGTTAAATATTATTTTTGCTAGTATTTTGATTGTTCTACCAATTATAAGAATAATTCTCGCTAATGATAAAAAAGAGGCCTTTAAGGATGAGTTGTTTACTTTAGTATTAGGAATAGTGATTTTATTTTTTGGTATCAACCAAACTTTAGATGTTGTTCGTTATATTTTAGGCTCTTTAGTAATTATTTATGCACTATACAATTTATATTTAGCTTATCAAGATTATCATAAGGCTAAAGAGGAAGACAATGTTTTAGATGCTAAAATTAAAGAAATAAAATAAAATCTTGAAAAAAAATCATTTTTTGATATAATCAAATACGATTGGAGTGATTTTATGAAAGTTGCTATAATGACAGACAGTAATAGTGGTATTACTCAAGAAGAGGGAAAACAATTAGGAATAAAAGTAGTTCCAATGCCTTTTATGATTGAGGGAGAAGAATATTTTGAAGATATCAATCTAACTCAAGCTCAATTTTATAAGTTAATTGAAAATGATGCTAATGTATGTACTAGTCAACCTAGTATTGGGGCAGTTTCACAAATCTGGGATGAATTGTTGAAAGAATATGATCAAGTAGTTTACATTCCAATGTCTAGTGGTTTATCTATGAGTTGTAATACAGCTCGCACTTTAGCACTTGATTCCTATAAAAATAAAGTCTTTGTTGTTGATAACCATAGAATTAGTGTTACTCAAAAAAGAGCAGTAATAGACGCGATTAAATTAGCCGAAAAAGGTTATGATGGTGCTAAAATTGAAGAAATCTTATTAAAAAACATGAATAATTCTACTATTTATATTTTAGTTGATACATTAAAATATTTATGTAAGGGTGGTCGTTGCTCAAAAGGTGTTTATTTGATGGGTAGTCTTTTGAAAATTAAACCTATTTTGCAAATTCATGGTGAAAAGCTTGATACATTTAAAAAGACAAGAACAATCGAAAATGCTAAACGCATAATGATTGATCAAATAAAGACAGATATTGCTAATTTTTTAAGCTTTGATGGTAAAACAGATAATATTCATATTGATGTTGCATATACTAAGGATGATACAGATGCCCAAAAATTTGCGCAAGAAATTGCAACTGAGTTTGGTAAAAATGATATCATTGTTAATCCATTATCATTGTCTGTATCTTGTCATATAGGTCCAGGAGCTTTGGCGATAGCGGCTACAAAGGATACTTTAGAAGATTAAGGCGACTAGGTCGCTTTTTCTTTAGCTCTTGTTATTACCTAGCTAATATAATATAATTATAGAGATTAAAGAGGGTGATTTTTATAAAAAATATTTCTCCTTATTTTAAAATATGTTTTACTTTTGCCATAGTAATTTTACTTGGCGCATTATTATTGATGCTACCATTTGCGGTTAATGCTGGATATGAATCTCTCAATTTCGTTGATGCACTTTTCATGTCAACTACCTCCGTGTGTGTAACTGGTCTAACAGTTGTACCAAATATTGGAGCTGAAATTAGTGTTTTTGGTAAAATTGTTCTTGCTCTACTAATTGAAATAGGTGGGCTATCATTTATAACTATTTTTACATTCTTCATTGTTTTGATGGGTGGTAAAATAGGTATAAGTAATAGATTTTTACTTAAAGAGAGTTTAAATTCTAATTCATTGAAGGGAATTGTAGGATTTATTAAAAAAGTAGTATTTATGGCTCTATCTTTCCAAGCATTTGGTTTTATTTTAAATTGCTTAGCCTTTTCGGCTTATTCTGATAAACCACTAACGGTTATTGGTGTTGCTCTATTTCATACTATTGCAAGCTTTAACAATTCGGGCTTAGATATTTTTGGTGACTTAGGAGTAGCTGGTGATTTATCTATGATTCCTTTTAGTGCGGATATCTTTGTTAATATAAATACAATGCTGCTAATTGTTATTGGTGGCTTGGGTTTTACGGTTATTGATGATATTTTCCGCAAAAGAAGATGGAAAAAATTTAGTATTAGTACTAAAATAGTTTTGCTTACAACTCTATTTTTAATATTTGCAGGTGCCCTACTATTAAAACTAGCAAATAATTCTAATACATGGTTAGAATGTTTTATGATGTCAATATCTAGCCGGACAGCTGGCTTTCAATCTATTCAATGTGCGGATTTAAATACTGGCGAATTTTGTGTGATTAACTTTTTAATGTTTATTGGTGCAAGTCCAGGGTCAACGGGTGGCGGTATTAAAACCACAACTTTTTTCGTTATTATTATAACAATTATTACCATTGCTTTAGGAAAAAAACCAGTAGTTTTTAAACGAGAAATTGCTAGAGGAATTATTGTTAAATCTTTAGCGTTAGCCACAACAGCAATTTTATTCTGTTGCGTAGCAGTATTTTTGATTTGCTTAATTGATCCTGATTTAGAAGTAGAAAAAATTATTTTCGAAGTTATTTCAGCTTTTTCAACGACAGGTTTATCAATGGGAATTACCCAAAGCTTGAGTTGGGGAAGCGAACTAGTAATAATTTTTATGATGTATTTCGGTCGTTTAGGGCCATTAACCATTCTTTCACTAATTAATCGTAATTGGCGAACTGGTAGTGAGAATGGGGTTAGATATGTTGAAGAAAAGGTGGTAATTGGTTAATGAAAAATAAAAGTTTTGCGGTTATAGGTCTAGGTCGTTTTGGCTATTCTGTAGCGCGAGAGCTAGCTAATAATAACGCTGATATTTTAGCAATTGATAAAACAGAAGAAAATGTTACAGAAGTTGCAGATTTTATCAATAACTGTGCTATTTGTGACTCTACAAGAAAAAAAGATTTAGAAGATTTAGGTATGAAATCGATTGATCACGCTATAGTGGCCATTGGTAATAATCTAGAAGCTAGTATTTTAACAACAATTAATTTGAAGGCTTTAGGCGTCAAAGAAATTACGGTTAGAGTTGATGATTCGGAATATAAGGAAATATTCAAAACGCTTGGTGCCACGTCGGTTATTATTCCAGAAGAAGCTTCCGCAATTTCATTAGCCAATCGGATAATCAGTGATACCATTTTAGATTATTATAAAATCGATAGTCAATATAGTATTGTTCAAATCAAGGTTGGAGAAAACTTTAAAAGTCAAAGTATTATTGATTTAGGAGTAAGACAAAAATACTTGATTTCTATTATTGGCATAATTAGAGATAATAATTTCTTAATTCCTGAGGGGCAAGATGTTATTAGTAGTAAAGACGTTTTACTAGTAATTGGTAAAAAACAAAATATTCAAAAATTTGATACATTCTTGAACGAGGACTAGTTATGAAGGCATTGATTTGCTACAACCCTTTTAGTGGAAGACAAAAGTTTGAAAAGCATTTATATTATGTACAAAAAAGATTAAAGGAAAAATATGAAGTTGTTGATATTTTCCGCTCTCTTTATGAAAAATCAATTACTAAGTATATTGAATCCTTTGCTGAACAATATGATTTGCTGGTTGTAGTTGGGGGAGATGGCAGCTTAAATGAAGCTATTAATGGTTTGATGCATATAGAAAAGAGACCAACCCTAGCTTATATACCAATGGGAACAGTAAATGATGTTGGTCATATGCTTAAACTAAAAAAGAATATCAAAGGGGTAGTTAAAATAATTTTGGCTGGTCACACTGCTAAGATGGATGTTTGCAAAATTGCTGATAAATATTTTGCCTATGGTTGTGGGATAGGCAAATTTACTAATGTATCTTATGATGTACCAGCAAAGCTAAAAAAACGTTTTGGTCGGATGGCATATTTTATAGAAGCAGCCAAGCATTTACAATTAACCGAAAAGATGAATTTGACTATTAAAGTTAATGATTTAGTTTTACGTGATGATTTTTATGTAGTTTTAGCTTTAAATGGGCGTAGAGTGGCCGGTTTTCGTCCGCATAGAAGCATAAAGCCAAAATTAAATGATGGAGTAATTGATTTAACTCTAATCTCTAAAGCAAAATTACGATTGTCAATTTATAATTTGATATTTTTCTTTCTTTTTGGTGATAGATACAAAGTTGGTATTAAAAATATAAGATTTAATAGTTGTGAGATTATAAGCGATGAAGAAGTGGCTTATAATGTTGATGGTGAATATGCTTTTAGCAAAAAAAGTGTTAAAATTGAAGTAGAAAAGCAAGCCATTGGTATTATTATTAACAAAAAGGTTGCTAAAAAATATTTTAATTAGTTTTAAAATAAGTTTGTTAAAAATAAAAATAATAGTATAAAGAAGTAGAAGAAAAAATAAATTTTTTCTAAAAAATAATTTGGTTATTTTTCAGAAAAAGAACTTTAAAAATTAATGACATTTAAAAAAATAATCATAAAATGTTGTTTTTTTACTACAAAACAGTTTAATTTATTCTAAATATTTAAATAAATAACCATAATTTGACGCTTTACAAAAAAGACTAAATGAATATAATTGCAATGGAAAGGAAAATAATACTACATTTTATTTTAATATTTCATTAATACCATTAATATTAATAGTGGAGGGTTATTTAAATAAAGTATTATTAAGTGTAGCATTTAACTGATGTTTAAACTCAAGTTTTGTTTTTGAAGAACGACTTGCCTTTCCTATTTAAAGTAATTGTGCAGGGATGCTTAAAAAGGAGACCATTTGGTCTCCTTTAAATATATTTAGCAATTAATCGTTGATATTCTATTTTTAATGCATAGCATAGATTAGATAAATTTTTACATTTATCTTTATCTTCTAAAATATCTAAAAGTCTCTTGACACGTTTTAAAGAACTGATATTTTTCTTCTGAAAAAGCTGAATAATTTCTAGATATGTAGGGCAATTTAAATTTTGACATTCCTGCAAACTTATTGAAAACTTATTTTCATCATTAATTTTATAATACATAAATAGTTTGTTTAAGCTAAGCAGCTTGATTTTTTCTTTAATAATTTTCTGATAGCTTGGATTTATTTTTCTATCAAACACAAAAGTATTAATATTATTCAACATTTTTTGCGCCTCTAAATATTTTGCCTCGTTAATATAGGCTTGGGCCAGCCCAATTAAAAAGGAAATATAAAAAGCTTTTTCATTATCATTAAATTGCAAATGTAAAATTTCCCCAGCACCAACTTTGATCATATTGGGGTAGTCATTTACCATACTATAAAAATAAAATAAGTGATATTTAATAGCAATTCTTACACGTGGTGAGAAATAATTATTCTGCAGTTCCAAACATTTAATAGCATAATTAATTCCTTTTAAATAGTCGTTGGCTGTTGCAGCCGTGTTCATTATTGCGAAGTATCCTAGTGGGTGAAGTTGTTCACAAACTTTTGGAAGTAGTGTTTCAAGTTCATTAGCATATTTTTCTTTCAAAATTAGATTGTTTTTTTGCAAAGAATAGTGAAAAAGAGCAAAATCAGTAATAAATAAGGCATCATAAGGTAAAAAGGGCTTTATGGCATCGATAAATTCTAAATCCTTTTCTAACATGATTAAAATATCTGGACTAGAATAATGTTCAATATTACAAGAAATTGCTAAAACTAACCAAAACAACAAACGAAGAGGTGAATTTTTAGTAAGATCAGCGTATTTCAAAATTGCATTATATATTTTTTCTTGATGGTTAGGTAATTCGTAATAAATAAGTGTAAATATTTCGTTTATTAAAGTTTTTAGCTTGTGATAAATAGTCATATCAATTGGCTTTATAGAAAAATATGTTTGTAAGGCTTGATAAACGTTTTTATTGGAAGTGTAGCCATTACGCTTAACTCTGGTAAATGTCGAACTAGGAATATCTAACTTTTTTATTAAATCTTTTTGCTTAATATTAGCATTTTGAATTTTATTTTCTAAAAAAGCATTAATAAAACTATCTGAAAAAATAAAGTTAAAATCAAATTCATAAGAATAATTCATAATACTCCCCCTTAAATCAAAATTGCCTTTAAATTGTAGCACATGTGTGAATTAAATACTACTTTAATAAGATAAAAAGCAAATTATTGTTAATATTTTTTCTGACTAGTGTTAAAATAGCAAATAAATATTGGTTTTATTTAAAAATTGGTTTATAATCAATGTGATAATTACGAATAAGGAGAACAAATAAGATGTACTATGGAATTGATATTGGTGGCACAACTGCAAAAATTGGTGCTTTCAAGGATGACAAGTTAATTAAAACCTGGACAATTGATATGCATGTTGATTCACTTGACACAATGGTTGATAATATTTTAAATTCTATAAAAAAACAAGATTCAGAAATTTTAGGCATTGGTATCGATTGTCCTGGCTTTATTACCAACAATTTAGTAAGAAGCTCAGCAAACTTACACTTTTTGGATGGTATTGATTTGAAACAAGCTTTTAGTAAAAAAGTTAAATGCCCTGTCCGTGTGATAAATGATGCTAATTGTCATGCCTTTGGCGAAGCAAAAGCTAAAAATTTAGATAATATAATGTTTATTACACTAGGAACTGGAGTTGGTGGTGGCTTTGTTTTAGGTGGTCAAGTTTTAGAAGGCGCTTTTGGATCCTTTATGGAAATAGGTCATATGCATGTAGATGACGATTATAATTTTCGCTGTGGTTGTGGACAAATTGGTTGCTTAGAAACAGTATGTGGTCAAAAGGGAGTTCACAATTTGGTTAATTACTATCGTTCTAACTACCCGACAAAATTAGAAATTGATTTTACAGTTAAAGATGTTTTCGATTTAGCTAAGCTTAACGACCCACTTGCGTATAAGGTTGTAGAAGTATTTACGGATAAGCTTGGTTTAGCATTAGCCAATGCGGCAATTATTATTAATCCTCAAACTATTATTATTGGTGGCGGTATTAGTATGGCAGGTGAATTCCTTCTAAAAAAGGTTAAAAGTGCCTTTTTAAAATATGCTAATGAAAATTTGCATGAAACAAAAATAATTTTGGCAAGTTTGGGCAGTGAGGCAGGCATGTATGGTGCCTATTATTTAGTAAAGGATAGTAAAAAATAGTCATTAAAGAGGTGAAAGCCTCTTTTTTATTTAGAGATAAATGACAACTCAAATTTAGTAAAATATTGATAATTAATAAAAAATTATTTAAAAAACGCTTTTTGTTTTCTAAATAAGGTAAAATTTACTTAATACAATTCTACTCCAAAATTATTAAGAAGTATGGAGTAAAGAGTAAAAGTAATTTGGAGTAAAAGCTCTTTCATTTGGAGCTTTTTTTCATGAAAACCCTTTAAATAGTCACAAAATCTCATTTTTAATTATATATAATTAATGACATAAATAAGCAAACTCCATTTTTCTAAAAAAACCGAAGTAAAACGCTTTTATTTATAAAAGCCATATGTTATAATTTAGTGTAATCAAAATTGGTTTCAAATAAAATTTATATGAGGTGAAAGATATGCGTATTATTAGAACAAAAGATTACGAAGATATGAGTAAAAAAGCTGCTGATTTAATCGCATCAGTTATTTTACTTAAACCAAATTGTGTATTAGGTTTAGCAACTGGTTCATCACCAATTGGTACTTACAAAAATTTGGTAAAAAAGTATAAAGAGGGGAATTTAGATTTTAGTCAAGTAAAGAGTGTTAATCTAGATGAATACAAAGGTTTACCTAGAGATAACGAACAAAGTTATTATTATTTTATGCATGATAACTTATTTTCTAAGGTTAATATCAATCTTGACAATACACATCTTCCAAATGGAATGGAATTAGATAGCAATAAGGCTTGTGAAGAATATGACAAAGTTATTGCCTCTATGAATGGTGTAGATATGCAATTATTAGGTCTTGGTCATGATGGTCACATTGGTTTTAATGAACCAAATAGCTGTTTTGATAAGACAACTCATTGCGTAAAATTAACTGAAATGACTATTGAGGCAAACAAACGTTTCTTTGCATCAATTGATGATGTACCAAGAGAAGCTTATACAATGGGTATTGGAACAATTATGGCTGCTAAGATGGTTATAATGGTTGTAAGCGGTAAGGATAAAGCTGAAATTCTTAAAAAAGCTTTCTTTGGTCCAGTAACTCCAGAAGTGCCTGCATCTATTCTACAATTCCATCCTAATTTTGTTTTAGTAGCAGATGAAGATGCTTTATCTTTAGTAAAATAGGGATAATATGATTATAACAAGCAAAAGAATTTGGATAGCTAATCAATTTGTTTCGGCTCAGTTGGAAGTCTATGAGGGTAAAATTATCGGTATTTATCCTTATGGTACTAAAAAAGTCGATTTTGATTATGAAAACAAGCGTATAGTGCCAGGGTTTATAGATATCCACACTCATGGGGCCTACGGCTTTGATACAAATGATGCCGAAGAAGCAGGTTTAAGGCATTGGCTTAAAACTATTCCTGAAGAAGGAGTAACTGCTATCTTACCAACAACTGTAACCGAATTACCACCTGTTCTAAAGAAAGCCTTAAAGAATGTTGCGAAAGTAGTAAAGGAAGGTTATGAAGGAGCTGAGGTTTTAGGTGTTCATTTTGAAGGGCCATTTCTAGATATGGATTATAAGGGAGCCCAGCCACCTGAAGCTATTCAAGTCCCTACAATTGATGCTTTTAAGGCTTATCAAGAAGCAGCAGAAGGCTTAATTAAATATATTACAATTGCTCCAGAACATGATCCAAATTTCGAGCTAATTCATTATTTATGTGAACATAATGTTGTTGTTTCTATGGGGCATTCTAGCGCAACTTACGAAGAAGCTATTATGGCTATTGCTAATGGGGCTACTTCAATGACCCATGTTTACAATGGTATGACACCATATCACCATCGTAAACTTGGTTTAGTAGGGACAGCATTTAGAGTTAGGGACATTTATGGTGAGATAATTGGTGATGGTATGCATTCCACACTTGGAGCGTTAAATAATTTCTATACTTGCAAGGGTTCTGATTATGCAATATTGATATCAGACTCCTTAAGAGCTAAAGGTTGTCCACCACGCGATAACTTAACTCTTGGTGGTCATGAAATTGTTATAAGCAAAGAGGGTTTAGCCTATATTAAAGGTACTAACACTATTGCAGGAAGCACATTAAAAATCAATCATGGTCTAAAAGTTTTAGTTGAAGATGCATTAGTTCCATTTGCATCAGCATTAAATTCTTGTACAGCTAATCCAGCCAAGTGTTTAGGAGTAGCTAATCGTAAAGGCTATATTAAAACTGGCTATGATGCCGATTTAGTAGTTTTAGAAGATAATTATGATGTTTGTCAAACATATTGTAAAGGCAAGCAAATGTTATAAATGGAGTAATTAATGAAAAAAATATTTGGTTTATTTCTCTTAGTTGCAGCATTATTTAGTTTTAGTATGGTGGCTAAAGCCACTAGTACTATCGAGCTAGCTAGTGATAAAGTCGAATTAGAAATAGGATCCACTTACCAAATAGAGATTGTTAATAAAGATGACTATGAGAATATTACCTATGAATCAAGTTTGATTGATGTTTGCATAGTTAACGAAATGGGCCTAATAGAAGCTAAGGGAATTGGTAGTTCAATTATTACAATCACAGCAAATGGGGAAAAAGTTTACTTATATGTAGGTGTCTATCAAAAGACTACAAATATAAATTTAGTTGAGGAAGAAACAACTATTGCGGTTGGTGATACATATCAAATCAATACGATATGTGATGGTACAGAGACATTGAAATACTCTAGTTCAAATAACGATGTAGCAATAGTAAGTGATAGTGGTCTTATTAGTGGTGTTGGCGATGGTCAAGCAGAGATAATGATTAGTTCTACAAGTGCTAAAACTATCTTTATAGTTAATGTCTACACTAAAGTAACAGAGATTAATCTAGAAGAGGATACATTTAGTCTAGTAGCTGGTGAAGAAACAACTATTAAGATTACTAACAATATTCTCAATCATCAAGTTACCTATCAGTCAAATAACGAAATGGTGTGTACAGTAGATCAAAATGGTAATATAAAAGCAATTGCCGCAGGTACTGCTATTATATTAGTTATGGTTGATAATGTGATTAACACTGTAAAAGTTTCGGTTACTAGTGCCATCCCCGCAGAAAGCATTCAAGTTGCTGCAACAAGTGTAACAATTGAGGTTGGCCAAAGTTACCAAATAGTATATGAAGTTACGCCAGTAGATACGACGGATGCTATTAGTTTTTCCTCAAATGATACAAAAATAGCAGCTGTTGATGCTTCAGGTTTAATAGAAGGATTAAGCATTGGTCAAACTACTATTACACTAATGGCTGGTTCTGTGACGACTATTCTAACAGTTAATGTTGTAGCACCTGGAAATTCTATTAATATTTTATTGATAGTTCTACCAATTGTGGCAATAATTGTTGTTGCAGGAGTGGTTACTACAGTAATTATAGTAAAAAGAAAGAAATAAAATGAAGTTTTTCTTCAAAAAATGCATAAAAAGTGTTGCAATACTCCAAAAAAACTAGTAAAATAGGAGCGTAGGATTTATACTGTCTAGCTCCATCGAGTATGAAAGCGCTTTAGTAAGATGGAGAAATTTTAAAATATGTTAATGAAAGCGTTAACAAGAAAGGAGAAGAACAATGCTAAAGATTAAAGTGGTAAATAAAGATGGCAATGAAATGTACATTGGACAAAGTGCTGACAAGGTTGTTGGTATTTTTAACTTTGATTATCAAGATGGCGATTGGATGATTATTGATTCAGACAAAAAAGGCGGTTTCTATAAGGTTCAATTAGAAGATACTATGGCACCATCTATAATTTATGTTCCTGGCAACTTCTTTATTTATCATATACCTTTAACAAGCAAGAGGACTAACTACTCACCAAAGTCATTTTATGGCAATTGTCACATAATCAGGGTGGAAGAGGCTACACCAGCAGAGATTAATGAACGTCGTAATTTAGCATTTAATCCATATGATGAGCATGAAAATGACACATTTTATCCTCATTCCTATGCTAATATTGAAACGCGTGGTGAATGTGTTTTTGCTAGTCGCAATGCCATTGATGGTTACTATTTTAATGATTCACATGGTAGTTTTCCTTATCAGAGTTGGGGGATAAATCGAGATCCTAAAGCAGAATTTACAATTGATTTTGGAAGGGAGGTAAAGATTGACGAGGTTGTTTTAACTTTAAGAGCTGACTTCCCACATGACAACTATTGGGAAAAGGTTACTCTTGAATTTTCTGATGGTTCTAGTTTAGAGGCAAAGCTTGTTAAATCAGCAGAAAGACAGTCCATTAAATTTGAACCAAAAGTTGTTAAAACAATAACACTAAAGAATTTAATTAAAGCTAAGGGAATCAGCGAGTTCCCTGCCTTAACCCAGTTTGAAGCCTGGGGTGTAGAAAACAAATAAAAAGGAGAAAGAAAATGAGCTCAGTAATTTTAGAAAAAGTTACAAGAGAAGATTATTTTAAACGTCCTAATTTTACAAAAGAAGATGTTAAAAAAGCTTTAGACAAGGTAGTCGGAATCGTTGATCATATGTTAGAAAAATTCCATGATGATGTATTTCCAACTGCAGCGAGTCACAATTACGTATACGGGGCTGTTGGGAATTTAGTTTGGAATAAAAGTAATTATGATTCTGTTTGGACAACTTCTTTTTGGACAGGTATTTTATGGTTAGTTTATGAATATACTAATGATGAAAAATACAAAATCGAAGCTCAAAAGCATTCAGAGTCATTTAGACAAAGAATAGAAAATTATTATCACAAAAATGAAGAAGAAGCAGGTCTTAATCACCATGATATTGGATTTTTATATTCAATAACAACAGTGGCTGATTATAAACTTACAGGCTCAAAGCGAGCATTAGAAACTTCAATAATGGCTGCTGAATTACTTGATAAGCGTTATATTGATACGGCTAAGATTTTCCAAGCTTGGGGCGACATGAATGATGAAAATCAACGTGGCAGAATGATAATTGATTGTAATTTAAATATTCCATTATTATACTTTGTTGATAAATTTGTGCCAGAAAAAAAATATTATCAAAAAGCATGGAATCATGTTCATCAAGCAATGAAATATATTGTTAGACCAGACGCATCAACATATCATACCTTCTTTATGGACACCATTACAGGTAAACCAAGATATGGTGCAACGCATCAAGGTTATTCTGATTCATCATGTTGGGCCCGTGGCCAAGCTTGGGGAATTATGGGGTTCCCAATTTCTTACAAGTATACAAAAGATTATCAATTAATTGAGTTAGCTAAAAAATTAGCAAATTATTTCTTAAATCGTTTACCAAAGGACTTCATTTGTGATTGGGATTTAATATTCCAGGATGAAGAAACAAAGCGTGATACAAGCGCTGCAGCTGTGGCAGCAATTGGTATGAGCGAAATGCTTAAATATATTCCTTTAAGTGATGAATCTCGCGTTATATATGAAAACGCTTGCTTGTTAATCACTAAATCTCTAATTGAAAACTATATGGGCACGAATAATGAAGGAATATTAAAGAGTGGTGTATATTTCTTTAAAGGTGGTCTTGGTATCGATGAATATTTAATATTTGGGGATTACTTCTTTGTTGAACTTTTAACAAGATTATACAAAGATTGGGATTCCTATTGGTAGGAGGGGTTTTAAAAGTGCAAGATACAGCAACACTTAATATGAAGAAATCATCTGAAGTTGCACAAATTAAAAGACCTGGCAAATGGAAAAAGTATTTTCGCGATACGTGGCAAATCTATGTATTATTTTTACCAGCTTTTATTTGGTTATTACTATTTGTATTTTTACCATTTGGTATTAACCTAATAATGTCTTTTGAAAATTATCAAGGCTCAAAGGGTATATTTGGTAGTGAATTTGTAGGCTTCCAAAACTATATTACTTTCTTTACAGCTGACAACTTCGTTGAATTATTATTAAACACATTATTACTTAATGTTTTGGTATTAGTAATTGGTTTCCCTTGTTCAATCATTTTGGCTATCATGATTTATGAATCAAAAAGTAAGGTTGTTAAGGGTGTAGCTCAAACTACTACGTTTTTACCATTCTTCGTTTCAGCAGTTGTTATTTGTAATATGTTAATTGAGTTCTTAAAGGCAGATACAGGTATGATTACTAATATCTTAGTTGCCTTTGGTATGGATAGACAAAATCTACTAGATAATCCAGCAGCTTTCCGTTGGATTTATGCATTGATGGAATTATGGCAAACTATGGGGTATAACTCATTAATTTATCTAGCTGCTTTATCAGCAATTGATACTTCACTATATGAAGCTGCTGGTATTGAAGGTGCAGGTAAATTTAAGCAAATTTGGCATGTAACACTTCCAGGTATTGCACCAACAATTATCACAACATTAATTTTAAAAGTTGGTAAATTAATGTCTTTGGGTTATGAAAAAGTTTTACTATTACAAAATGAATATAATAAGGGAGTATCTGAAATTATAAGCACATATGTATATAATGTATCTTTAGCTCCAGCTTATGGTCAACCAAATTATGGCTTAGCAGCTACAATTGGTTTATTCGATGCGGTAGTAGCTGTTGTCTTAGTAACGGTAGTTAACCAAATTGCTAAACGACTAAGTAATACAGGATTATGGTAGGTGAGCATATGGAAACAACAGTAAAAAGTAATGCAAGAAAAATGAGTGCTCTTAAGAAGAAATTTACAGCTGATAATATATTCAATTATGTTAATAATGCTCTATTGATAGTGTTATCACTAGTAATGATTTACCCTATCTTATACATTTTCTTATCAGCAGTTAGTGAACCTACAAGTTTTAGACAAGCTATTAATAATCATGAATTCATTATTATTCCTCAAGGTTTTACTATGGAATATTTAATGGAACATTTGAAAAATGTTGATATTTGGAAAGCTTATGGCAATACGGTACTTATCACCGTTGCAGGTACAGCAATTAGCTTATTTATAACAGTGACTTGTGCCTATGTATTATCACGTCGTGGCTTAAAAGTTGTTAAAATATTTACAATTTTAGTGGCAATGACAATGTGGTTAAAGCCTGGTATGATTGCTACTTATGTAAATATTGATAACTTCGGTATGATTCGTAGCTATCTAGGTATTTTGATTCCATTTGCTGTATCAGGATACAATGTCATCTTGATGAAGACTTATTTCCAAGCTATTCCTCAAGATATTGATGAATGTGCCCAAATTGATGGTGCTTCACACTTTAGAATTCTATTTAATATTTATTTACCTTCAAGTATTCCAGGATTAACTACAATCGGTTTATTCTATGCAATTGATCGTTGGAATGGTTATTTCTGGGCTGAACAAGTTTTACGTGATGATGATTTATATCCATTACAAGTTATTGTTAAGAAGATATTACAATCAGCTAGTGGTGAAAATACATCTAATCCGTTTGAGGGTTTAGTATCAGCATATGCCTTAATTGTTATCGCAATTGTTCCAATGTTGATTTTATTCCCATTAATTCAAAAATACTTTAAGAAAGGTGTTATGGTTGGTTCAGTTAAATAATTTACTAAACCATACTAAATGGAATTGTTATATTTTACTTGTGAAATTACAATTTTAGGAAAGGAAAATAATAAATGAAAAAGTTACTATTAGGCTTAGCCCTAGGTGGTTTAGCATTAGGTGGTATGGTTGCTGCAAATAATGTTAAAGCCGCAGAAAATTTTAGTTATAAGCAAGATTTTGACTATACGACAGAAGCTGTTGGTCAAGGAGTATATGATATAAGTAGCATTAGTGGTTCTAACCTTTCTTTGTCTTCTGTAAAAGATGATGAAGGGGAATATTTAAAATACCAAATTTCTGCTAATGGTACAGTCGATAGTGCTCATAAAATAGTTATTCAAAAAGGAACAACTTACAATAAGCCAGGTACAGATGCTGTAATCAAATTAAGATTTAGAATGAATAATACCTATCGTAGAACAATTCAAATCTATCCTGGATTCACTATAGCTCTAGCCTCATTTACTACTAGTGGTTATTATAATGTTGGTAATGGCAATGTAAACTTTACTCAACCCTTTGCAGCTAATACTTGGTATGAATTAGAAAGTGTTTTAGTAGATAATGGTGATAATACTGATGCCTCAAATCCAAACAGAGATATGCTTTATACTTATATTAATGGTTCATTAGTATATTCTACAGCAATTGATATGAGTAAGGACTACAAAGGCACAATATCTAATATAGCTCTTCAAAGTGATAAAGCTGGTAATCGTCCAGCTGAAGAATGGGATATTGACTATATCTATATGGGTGAATATAATGGCGCAACTGCCAGTGTTGAATCAGCATATAATACTAGTGTTGGTCAGTCTATAGCTATAAATCCAACATTGACAGGAACAAATCCTGATTATGACGCTTCAATTAGTTATTGGACTCCAGTAATTGAAGACGAAAGCAAGTTGATTTACAATAGTGAATCTAGTAAGTTTGAAGGTTTAGCTGAAGGTTCAACTACAGTTACGTTTGACTTTGCTGATCCACTTATTCAAGATGTAACAACAACAGTAAATGTTGGTGCTGCTCAGGGTGAAACTAAAGTAGAAGATATTAAATTGAGTGAAATTTTTGCAAATGACACTATTTCTTTAGTACCTGGTGAAAGCTATGATTTAGATGACTTATTAACAGTTAGTCCAGTAGCTGCAACTAATAAAGAATTAAATTATGTCGCTGCAAGTGATTCCAACTCTATCTATAGTTTAGATGGTAGTGTTGTTACTGCTACAGCTAAGGGCACATCTACTTTAACTGTAAATTCTGCTGATGGTAATGCTACTAAGACTTTAACTATTAAAGTTGAAGATGGTTATTTAGCTCAATTACCTGCCGTTGGTACTACTTGGGATGAAACTAATGTATTACGTCAAGATGCCAATGACAACTATTATATGTCATTTGCTTCAAATGGTAAGGCTTATGGTCAAATTTCTGTAATTGATGATTCAGTTTATGGCTCAACATTAAAAATTGTTGGTGCTGGTAGCAAGACTGGTAACTCTGTAATTAATCACTTTGTTCCAAAAGAAGCATTAGAAGCCAACGCTAACTATAAGTTAGTTGTTATTGCTAAAGTTGATAATCCAGATAATATATCTTCATCAATGAAAATTGATATTAAGGCACAAGGTGTTACAGCATTAGAAGTGAAAGATGGTACAATTACACCTACATATGATACAGCTAACTTCCAAGCAACTTGTACATGCGCATATGGTACTTTATCAAAAGGTTGGTCATTATTTGAAACAACAGATGTTGTTAATATGGATAATGCTAATTTATGGGGCTTAAAACTAGAATTAAATTCTTGGAATCATAGTGAAGGTTTAGATTCCTATATTACACACGTTAAATTAGTAAAGGTTGATACTGAAACAGCTTTAAAGAGTGTGGTTGTAACTAGTGGTGAACAAACATTTGCTACTAATACGGCTGATGCTCAAACATTAACATTAAATGCAGCAGGTGCTACATCTCAAATCAATATTTCACCAATTCCTTCAACTGCAGTAGTAAATGAAAGCTATGAATCAGATAATGAAGATGCTGTAACCGTTAGTGCTGAAGGTTTAATTACAGCAGTTAACAATGGTACAGCTTTAATTACCGCAACAGTTAATGGAACAAAGTATTATTTGAATGTTACAGTTTCTATTGAAAAACCTGTAACTAATGTAACTGTAGAAGAAGAATATGAAACTGTAACAATTGATATAGATAATGTAGGTTATAGTATGCCTATTACTATAACACCTGTTGACTATACATCTGGTATAACAGTTTCAGCTGCTGATGATACAATTGTTCTTGTTGATAATGATTCAATTATTGATGGAAAGTTATATATTGTTCCATTAAAGGCTGGTTCTACAACAGTAACATTGACATGGGGCGATAATCAATCTCTTACAATTAATGTTACAGTTTCTAGTGAAGTTGTTGATCCAGATCCGACACCAGATCCAGATCCAACACCAGACCCAGATCCAGAACCTACACCAAACCCAGATCCAACACCAGATCCAGAACCAACTGAACCAAATTCAAATGCTGGTTTAATTTGGGGTATAGTAGGTGCCGTAGTAGCAGTAGTAGTTATTGCTGGTGTGGTTGTTGCTGTTGTATTAAAGAAAAAACATAATAATAAATAAGGAGGAAAAAAAGATGAAGAAAAGAATTTTTTCTAGTCTCCTCTTAATCTTAATCTTTATCCTTTGCTCAAGCCTAGTTGCCACTTTTGGCAACTCAGGCACAGTAAAGGCTGCTGATAAAAACCCCGCAGTTCAAGAAACAAACTTTACTTTATCAGTAGGTGAAGAAATTGATTTTACAGACTATTTTTATCCATACAATAGAAATCAGTCTTTCACATACACAGTTGAAGATGAAGAAATTGTGTATGTAAATTCAGTTCTTAATAGACTTATTGCTTTAAAAGCCGGTGAAACAGTTGTTTCTATAGAAAGTGATAATTCATACTCAGATGTAACTATTACAGTTGAACTTGAAGATTTTAATCCAGATCCAGGTTTTGATACAATTAGAACTGATGCTAGATGGACAGAATCAAACGAAACTATTGATGGTTGGAGACTATATACCGGTGGTGGTGCAGTTGGTAGTGACCAAGTAGTAGAACTATATACCGATGATAGTGGTAACCATATGATTCACTATAATCATCCAACTCAGTATTACGCTAACTTATATAAAGATTTAACTGGTCTTCCAGCTGGTCAATATTATGTTACTGTTAGAATGCGTGGTGAAAATGTTTCTAATAATAACTGCTTTATTAGATTAAATTTAAATAATCAATATGGTCAAACTACTACTGAAAGATTAACAGGTAGCTTTGATGGTGTTTTTGAATCTCCAATATTTAGACTTGCAGAGGGAGAAAATTTAAGATTAGAGTTATATTTTGCTAATAACATTGGTGAAGTTTGGTTTGATGATCTTCATGTTTACCGAGTTATAACAACAGATTACACAACGTTTATGGTTGAAAAGAGCGTTGAAAGCATGATTGCTGGTGATAAAGCTCAAATTAATTGTGTAACAGTACCTGAATCTGTTGTAAGCTTTGAATATCAATATGAATCAGATAATGAAAGTGTTGCCACAGTATCTAATACTGGTGAAATTACAGCTGTTTCTGATGGTGTTGCTACGATTACTGTAAAAGATAAGTTATATGGTTATACACGTGAAGTACTAGTTATTGTTGGTATTGTTGATGGTATCACAGCTGTTGTTAATAACGGTCAAGCTATTCAAGTTGAGGAAGATAGTCAAACAGCTCTAGTTGTCTCTTCTGATATAAGTGAAGATTTTACTGTATATTATTATGCAAATCCTTTACATGGTGATTATTATATAACGGAAGATAATAAGATTATGTATGCTCCAGCTGCTGATTATTACACAACGGGAGATAATAAGGATAGATTTGAAGTATTAGTAAGTGATAATTCTGGTAAAGGTTATGTAATTGTTCCAGTAGAAATTACTATTTTGCCAGTTAGTGATGAAATTGGTATTGTTGATTTTTGGCATAGTGTCGAAAAGAATGGCGAGCTAGCATGGCAAGCAAATCCACGATACAATTATGATCATCATATAAACACAAATGTAGGTGGTGAAGCTGCCGGTTTATATGGTGGTGGCTATCTTCAAGTTCAATCCTATGATATTGAAGTATTATATCCAATAATTAATAATGGTGAAATCAGTAGTAATAGTGCTGAACAACAGGCCTATCGTAAAGCTAAGGCTGATATGTATAAAGAAGTAGTTGGTACTGGTGTTGATGGCAGTTTAACAATAACTACCGAAAATGGTGGTACAGTTAATATTCTTTATGATGGTAAAGCTCAAGAGGTAGAAGATCGTTACTACGAATCTCAAGGTAAGTTTGTTCATGCTATTATTTATGAATATACACCAGCAAAAGACTTTATTGGCTATGATCATTTCGATATCAAAATAACAAAGGATGATAAAGAAGTAACATTTACTAATACAGTTTATGTTTTACCTAGTATGGAAGATTTTGCTTTTGATAGTACGGACTTTAGTGGTACATACGTATTATCTAAAGATGAGTGGTTAGAAGAAGTTAGGGTTGGCTATGAAAATGGAGATCCATATATTACAACTTGGGTTAGATATTATGAAGCCCAATATGCAAGCTTTGTACCAGAAGGTGTTCCAGCTAATGCGCGTACACCAATGGAACAATTAGCTATCTTATGGAAAATAACCCAAAATGAAAAGTATCTTGATGCTTGTTGGGATCAATTATATGAAGTTGTAAAGACAAAAGAATCAACAGGTAGTGAGGATGAACACCAAGATTGGGGTCATGATACCAATGGTTTCTTAGATGCTGCGATGGTTACTTATAGTGTAGGCTTTACTTATAACTATATTAAAGATAAGTTAACAGATGCTCAAAAAGAATTAGTTTTACAAGTTCTTTACGAAGAGGGTTTCTATTATTTTGAAAACTTGAATAATGTTAACGTATTGTTACACGGTAATAACCATAACCTATTAGTTTGTGGTGACTTAGCAGTTGCTGCATTAGCTGTTATGGATTATGAAGGCGATTTAGAAGTTACAGTTAATGGTCAAACTACAACTATTAATGTTCGAGAAGTTGCCGCTGATATTGTTGCCACAGCATTTAGATATTTACAAATTGGTTTAGTTCACTATTCTGAATCTGGTGGTTTCCCAGAAGGGCCATCTTATTCAATTTATGCACACCGTAATATGGTTAACTTAATTGCAACATTATATAATCTATATGGTGCTGATGAACAAGGTAATATTAATTGCTTTGGTTTAATGGATATCGAAGGTATTAAGAACTATATTAATTATCCTCTTTATACTTCAACTCCAAATTACCAATCTTTCTATTATGCTGAATCAGATTATTCAAATAATCAACCAGCATTATTATGGTATACTAGAATTGATGAAGATAATATCAATGCTGCAGTATTACCATTATTAGCTCATGAAAATGAACAATATAATATTCAAAATTTATTATGGTATCAACCAGGTTTATTTGACAAAGTTGATTTACATAATATGGAAAACAAGGATTTCTTATTAGAAGCCCATGAACTTGCTACATTTAGATCTGAATTTGGTGATGAAATGGCTGTATTCACTGGTTTAAAAGGTGTAGATGATCATACAGCAAACTTCTCACATAAGAATCTAGATAGTGGTACGTTTGAATTATACGCATTAGGTGAAAGATTTATTGGTAACTACTCAAATGAAACTTATAATACAAATGTTCCTGATGGATATTGGGATTATGAATATCAAAGATGGACATATTATAAGAAGGGTGCTCAAGGTCAAAACACTTTAGTAATTAATCCAGATCAAGAACCTGTATTAACTCAAGATCCACATGAAACAGCTCCAATTACGAGATTTGAATCTAATGCCTCTAGTGGTTTAAGTATTATTGATTTGTCTAGAGTTTATAAAGCTGAAGCATTATCTGTTCAACGTGGTTTAAAATTATTTAATAATCGTCAATATGTAATGGTTCAAGATGAATTCAATTTACGTGGTGAATCTACCTTATATTGGAGTGCTCATACTGAAGCTAGAGTTGATATTTTAAGTGATAAATTAGCTAGATTAACTTTAAATAATAAGAGTATCTATGCATTAATTATCAGTGATTTAGGAACATTTACAAAAATGAGTGGTAATACACCATTACCAGGTTCAACAGGTCTATTTGAAAATTTAGACAACCGTGGTGTAACAAAACTTGTAATCGAATTAGATGATATTGTTAGTGGTACACTTGCAGTAGTATTCATTCCAACTATGGAAGAAGTTAAGGAATTTACTGATTACAATGTAGTTCCTCTAGCAAATTGGGCTTTAGATGAAAATGATTCATATTTACCAGAGATTACAGCAGATGATATTTCCTTTGATTTAGATACTGCTACTGACTTTGGTTTAGGTTATTTATATGAATTTAATAAATATCAATATAATTATTTAGTTAAATTAGCTGCAGGTTCTAAATCTGTTCCTGATTTTAAGGTAACATATGATGAAAGTAAGTATGATTTAACTATTAATAAGTCTAATTTATTTGATAATATTAGTACAGTTACATTAACGGATAAAGAAACTGGTGAAAGTAGAACATACAACTATAAATTTGTAGTTGATGTTATGACTCAAGCTTCTGAATATGCTTCATATCAAACTTTAGCAGTTCAATCTGTTACTGGGCATGCTGATGCCGCTAACTTAATTGATGGTCAAAATTCAGGTTTAACGGATACTGGTGTTCAAGAAATAACTTTTGAATTTGCAAACGTTCAAACCATTACAGACGTATTAATTAGATTTAATGGTGGTATCAATAATAAATATTATTTTGATATAGCTTACTCTGAAGATGGAGAAAACTATAAAAATGCTTATTTTGCTGGTCAAAGCTTTAATAATATTGGTAATGAAGTATATTCATTAGGTAACTTTGATGCAAAATATGTAAAGATAACTTTCTATGGTAACAATAATGATGATACAGTTAATGTTGCCGAGGTGACATTCTTAGATAATGGTACAAGAATTTCTAATCCAACTAATAATAATAACATGCGGATTATAGTTGGTTGCATTTGTGGCGCTGTTGTTTTAGTTGCTGCAGGTGTTACAGTATTTTTAGTAATAAAAAGGAGAAAGAAAAACAATGATTAAGAAATTATTAACAGGTTTAGCTGCATCTGTTGGGGTTTTAACCCTTTCAGCTTGTGGTGGTAGCAGTGATACATATACTATCTTCTTATACCAAGAGAATACAGTATATAGTGATACAATGCCTGTTTTCCAAAGAGCTAATGACTACGCTGGAATTGAATTAGAAGGTGTGTTACAACGTTATGATAGTAACTACGACTCAATTTATGCTCTAGATGGTAAAAATGCTGATATAGTTGTAAATGACCAAGATACTATTGAAGCAACAGCATTAAATGAAGGAATTTTTGCAAATCTTAGTGATTTAATAAATGCCGAAAATGCACCAAATTTATATAATTATTTCAATGAAAACCCAACTGCTAAAGCATGGGCAACAGCTTCAGATGGTAATATTTATGGTATACCTTTCTATACTGAAGGTGATACTGCTAAAGGTTATTTCATTCGTTTTGATTGGGTTAAAAAACTAGCAGATGCTGGTAAGTTACCTAGTGGTGTAGAAGCAACTGAAGAAAGTTTAAATAACATTAATGTTGATGAATACGAAGCAATTTTAAAAGCTTTCAAAGACAATAAGAATCTATTAGTATCTAGTAATGTAACTACTTTATATCCATACTTTGATCGTGATAGTGATTTTGCAATTCAAGAATTAGCTGCTCTTTGGGGTTCTAATGCTGATTTCTATGTAGATGATAATGGTCAAGTTCAATATGGTCTTCAAGAAGATACATTTAGAACAGCTATGGATCATATTATTGAATGGCGTAAATTAGGAATCATTGATTCAGAAATCATTACAAATACAAACAATGAAGATAAACGTGTTACTTATTTTGCTCAAGATTCAGGCGGTTCTACACATGACTGGATTGGTACAACATACACATTTAATAGTGATGTATATGCAAGTAACTTAGTAGAAGACTTTGAGTTATTATGTATCTTACCTCCTATTCAAGTTGATGAACAAGGCAATGAAAAAATGGAAAATGGTCAACCAGTACGTGTTGAACCAACTAGACGTAAATTAATTGGTAACGTAACAGCTATTAAGAATGATTTAAGTGATGAAGATAAAATTAAGTTGTTAAAGTGGATTGATTTCTTCTTCTCAGAAGAAGGTCAAGAATTAGCTAACTTCGGTGTTGAAGGTACTGATTGGAATTGGGAAGGCGACAAGCGTGTTTATACAGATGCGATTGTCAATGATAATAATACAGCCTTAGCTAACCTATATAATATTGGTGCTCAATTACAAGTAGCAGGTGTTCAAAACTTTGATTATGAAGAGGCTTGGTTATCAACTGAAGCAGCTGATGCAATGGAAGCTTATGCACCATATCTAAATGCTGGTTACAATGATTTAATTTATCCAAATGCTAAATTAACAAAAGATAACTATAATACAGTTAATACTAATAAGAGTAAATTAAAAGAAACATTTGACAAGTATGTTGCTGAATGGTTAAAAGGTGGTAACCCAATTTCTGATGCATCATGGCAAGCATTCCAAAGTGCTTTAGCTAGTGATGGTGCTAATAGCGTTAAAACTATTTTACAAGCTAGATATGATGAAACTCATAATTAGTCTTTAGTTAGTTTGTGGGAGGTAGAACCTAAATGGAATATTTAAATAATACGGCTAATAATTACATTTGTTTTATTAGATTATTAAAAGATAGTGATTTATTTCAAATAGATTATGCAATTGATGGTAATTATAATAAATTAACATTAAGTAATAAAGCTTGTTATGCTATCTATTTAGGTTCTTACCACTCATTTACTATTACTGAAGATGATCGGGTTAAAATTATTATAAAAAAATACTCTAATGTTTATGCAAACATATTCAAAAAATATATGATAGTTGGAACGAAAGAACCGATTATGCCCTTTGATTCAACAGGATTATTATATTTAGATTTAAAAGATAATACAGGTGAAAATGCCTATAAGGCAATTAAAAGAGTCTTCAATATGGTTTTGCATTATAATGATAACAAAGATTCAAAACTATTAAATGAGATAGTAAGTGCCCTAGATTTTATTATCAATTATTATTATCAAGGTCAAAGTAATTATTCTGGTAATTGGTGGCCATATGAAATCGGCATTCCAAGAGTTTTGCATGAAATATTATTTATTCTTTATAATGATTTGCCTAAAGATAAGATATTTAATTATCTTAATATTACAAGTTTTTATGCTCCTAATGCTTTATACATTTTTTACCGACGTAATTGGCCAAATCAAAAATATGAAATTGCCACTTATGCTAATTTAGCTGATAATATTTATATCGCTTTACTAAAAGCTATTATGCTAGAGGATAAACCTACACTTACGTACTTGTTTAAACTTATTAAAAGAACACTTAAGGTAACAAGAACAGGTGATGGTTTTTATCCAGATGGTAGTTTTATTCAGCATAAAAATATACCCTATAATGCTTCTTATGGTGAAGTATTGTTAAATTCATTAACAAAACTATTAAAAATATTTAAGTTAATCGATTTTGATATTAGTGCCTATTCTAAGGTTTTAGTTAGTTATATCAAGATGAGCTATGAACCATTTTTATATAATCATTATGCTTTAGAAGCAACCCGTGGTCGAGCTATTTCGCGAAAGAAGCAAAACGCAAATTATAGTTATCAAATTATATTAAAAGCAATTAAAGTTTTAGAAGAAATCAGTGGTAGTAAGTATTTAAGTAAACTTTTAGATGATTTGGAAAACAATCAATATAGTACAAAAGTGACAGCCTTTAATTATATGGATAGATACTTGTATCGTAATAATGAGTTTGCAATTACTTTTAATAATAATTCAGCCTATATTGCTAATTATGAGGCAATAAATGGTGAAAATTTGTTGGGATTTTATCAAGCAAATGGAACATATGATTTATATTATAATAACAAAAATAAATTGGAAGAAGTAAAGACCAATCCATATTATAGATGTGGTTCAACTAATGCTTTAGTTGTTGAAAAGCCAAATGAAGTATTTAAAAATAACCGAAGTATTGGGGTTGTTTTTGATAATTTATTAAATGTTTATTTTCATAATGAAACCTATTATTCAGGCAATTTTTCTCGTTTTGTTTTAGCAAATTCAATTATCTTTGTTGGTAGCAAAATTAATAGTAAAGAAGTGTTACATCATACTATTTATGATGATTCAAATTTGACTTTAAATGGCAGTTTAGCTTCCGCCAATGAGATACTTATCAAAAATGTTGATAATGCTAAGCTTGTTGACTATAGCGAAACTAGGTCCTACGCTGATTTAAATGTTAATGAAGATAAAACTATCATAAATTGTGTTGGTAAGCGTTTGATTATTCCAAATGTGAAGGAATATAGTTATCAAATTTATCCTAGCTACAAAAATGTTGATGATGATTATACGCTGATTAATAATGATGATTATCATATTTTACAATATTCTAACTATTTAATGATTAATTCCTTTACTAATAAAATCCTAAATTATGAAATAGTTAGCTTAAAAGGTAAAATAAGTTTAATTATGAAGTATGATGGCGACTATATAAGTATTAAAGTAGCTACAGGGCAAAGAAAAAAAGCTAAATTTAGCTTAGAAATATTAGATTATCAATTAATAAAATGTACGGGAGATCATGTGGGAGATGAGTTTGTTATTAATGATGAGTTAGAACATTTATTAGTGTTTAGGAGAAAATAATGAAGAAATTAAAGTGGTTGTTTTGTGCTTTATTACTAATTATCTCCTTTAGAGTTTTATTTGTTAGTGTTAATGCAACAGAGTCAACCTATTTAGAGGCAAAGGACTATATCACATTAGCTCCTGGTAAGGACAATAGTCGAGAAATTAAAATTTTTCTTGCTAGATGTAAAGCAGCAAATAAGGATGCATTTTTTAATAGTGGCACATATATTTTAGGCAGTGATGTTACTTTAGTTTCTGATGTGTCAATTATTGGTGATGAAATGACTATCTTTTCTGGGCAAAATTCAGATAGTGATTATCAAATCAATATTTTTGATGACGAAGATACTAAAAACATTACGATAAAAAATATCATTTTTGATAATGTTACTATATATTCCCAAAATGCGAACTCTATTAATTGGTCAATTGAAGAAAATATTTTTCTCAATGCCAAAAAGGTTGATATTGATATTGATTCAGGTTTAAAACCAGATTCAAGTAATAAAAATGGTGGAGAACTAACAGGTTATTATATTCTTAAAAGTAAGACAAATGGTAATATTTCATCTAATCTATTTCTACGAGATTCAACTAGTAAAGGGCGAGGTATTGGTTTATACAATACATATGATTTTACAGTAAAAGACAATTATTTTGGTCTTATTGAGGATATTGATGATAGTATTGTTAGTGAAAAAGTTAAATCATTAAAAGATAAAGTGCTAAAGTTGGAAAGTTATAATAGTGATAGCAATCAAGGCTATTTTATGACTTGTATCAATGTTATTAGCGGTGATAGTAATGTATTAATTGAAGGAAATCATTTTTCTATTAATAAGGATATTGAGGAAGCTTATTATGAAAATGGTAGTGGTCAAACCTCAGGTTATAATAGAGATCACATCATTTATGCTAAGGAATATGATAATTTACAGGTAGTGGGTAATTATTTCAAAGGTTCTAATAAGAATCAAGATGGTGGTCTCAAGATTCGAAATGGAAGCAATGCCTTAGTATATCGAAATATTTTTGAAGATTCAATTTTACTTTTCTATGTTCAAGACCATTCTAAAAATAGTAATCTTATCAATACATATGCGGCTGAAAATGTTTTTGTCAATCAAGACTATACGAATAATCCGGTAACTTTACAACCGGGAAACCTAGCAAAGTATCCGACTCAATCATTTTTAATATATGTACAAAACTATATGACTAATGCTAATATTTCTAATTTAACCATTGAAAATAACAAAGTTATTTCACTTAATTTACCAAACGAGACGGTTAGAATAGTTAGAAAAGCTGGTGATAAAACACTACAAAATTTAAACATTTTGAATAATACAAATTATTTAGGTAGTGCTTTATCCATAAATAATGATTATGGTACATCAGTTAGTACAGATAAATTTGTTTGGTCTGACTTAGAAAGATATGCTAGTATTGATTTAGCGAATTTATATAGTTTGCCAAAAGCTGATATAAAAATTGTTAATCGGAAAATTGTTAGTGCTAGTGATGATATCTATATCAATAATACAGCTTACAACAATCAAGAACTAAATTTAGATACTAATTATGAAGTTATAACAAGTAATAAAGAAACTACTGAAATTGTAGTTGAGGACTATACCTTAAATATCCCAACTTATAGATATGCAATATCAAAATTTGGTTATCAATCAAATTATAATATAACAACTAAAATATATAATGAAATTGATATAAGTGACTATTTAGATTTAAGTTTGTTTGATTCGGTTGATATTAATACAGCTGATTTTGAGATTGTTAAAACAAATGAGACAATAATTTTAAAGCCTAAAAATATAGGCAATAAAGTTGTAGTTATGAATTGTGGTGGTTTCATTATCAATTTGAATATTGTTGTTGATGATGGCATAATTGATGACTATCAAATTAGTGATATGTCAATAAATTTGGGTGACTCACAAAAACTTGTAATCAATTATCCTCAAGATTATCGTGTTGATTTTTCTTTCAATTTTTTATCAGGTTATATAACTATTGATAATAATCAAAATGTGCGGGCTTTAAAACCAGGGATTCATAGTATCATGGTAACAGAAAACTATAGTGGTATAGTGAAATATGTTAAAGTTACCGTTAATGCTAAAAATGTTGTTAATTTAGAAAAAGAAATAATGGAAGGTACTTCATTTAATTTACCAAGTACAATTAGTTTGTCAAGTAATTTAGATGTAGAGTATGATGATACAAAATTAACCTTTAATGGTAGTAACCAAGTAACAGCTTTGATGGCTGGAACGCACTATTTAACAATATTTGATAAAACAAATAATTTAATTATTAATTATCAAATAAATGTAAAGTCTAAAGTGTTACAAAATATAGATTCTTATTTTAATATTAAATTGGGTGAAGAAAGCAAAATTTTAGCTGAAAGCTTGAGTTTAATTGACACAAGTTTGGAATTTTATTATGATAATAGTGCCCTTAAAATAGATGAAAATAGTTATTCTATAGTTGGTTTAAAGGTTGGTTTGCATGGTATAACAATTAGAGATAAGGTAACAGGATTAATTAAAAACATTACTATAAATGTCATCAATAATTAATTATAACTTAACAAATTGTTAGAATGCGGTTAAATAAAATTAGAAATAACAAGTGAGTGTGAAATATAAATGGCATTTGATATCAAAAAATTTAGTAGTGTTTTAAATCCTAATAATATCACTTTTTCCAAAAGTGAACAAAAGGTTCATCAATTCGTTTTAGAAAATCCATTACAAGTTGTGTATGAATCTTTAAGTAGTATTGCGCAAAAGGTTGATGTTGGTGAGGCTACGGTAGTTAGATATTTTAAAAAATTGGGCTATGCTAACTTTACTAATTTTAGAATGGCTGTTTATAAGAATTACGAAAATTTACATATTGCTAAAGATAGTCCATTTATTGATAATATTTGTGAAAACATGCTGGAGGTTATTAATAAGACAAAGGAAAATGTTGACATGAATTCGATTGAAAAAGCAAGTCAAATTTTATTGTCCTCCAAACAAGTCTTTATTGCTGGTATGGGTATTAGTCATAGTACAGCTTTAGATATGTTTAGCAAATGTCTAAGAATAGGTTTACCAGCAATTGTACTAAGTGATAGCCATTTTAGCTATATGTATACGGCAGTAATGGATGAAGCTAGTTGTGCTCTATTGTACTCTTTTTCAGGAGAAACAGCGGAAATCATTACAATTGCTAAGCAATGCAAGGAAAAGAGTATTAAAGTCATTGTTGTTTCTAATTATACTAATTCAACCCTTGCTCAATACGCAGATGTTTTCCTACAAACTAAGGGCTTTGAAAATGATATTAATGGTGGATTTTTTAGTTCAAAACTATCACAATTATTCATAAGTGATGTTTTAATTACTAATTGTGCATTGAAGGATGTAGAGAAAACCCATATATATAATCAATTGGTTACTAATTCGGTGATTAAATGATAGAAATTAGCAGTAAAAATTTAAGAGTGGGCATCAATCCCTTTGGTGCTGAATTGGAATACATAAAGTATTATAATACAAATGTATTATGGCAAAGAAGTAGTTTATGGCCAGAACAAAGTCCAATTTTATTTCCTAATATTGGTTCTTTACTGGATAACTATTTTGAATATGATGGCCAAATATATCATAACTTAATTCATGGTTTTGCTAAACGAACTAAATTTCTAGTTAAAAAGCATACCAAAACTAAAGTTATATTAACACTAGCTCATAATAATGAGACATTGAAGATCTATCCCTTTAAATTTAATTTAAGTATAGAGTATAAAATAGTTAATATGACTTTAGCAATTAAGTTAAAAGTTGAAAATCTAAACGCATACCCTATGTATTTTGCCCTTGGAATACATCCAGGTTTTGCTTATGAGGGATTAAAAAAACTTTTGGGTGAGTATACCTTTAAAGTTTTAGAAAAAGATTATGAATCTATCGATTTTGATCAAGCATATGTTCAAGGTACTCATTTAGAAAAATGGGGTAAGATGGCATTTAGTGCTATTTCAAAAAAGCTTGTTAAACCGCGGACTTTATGCTATAAAGATATGCAAATAATAGATTTAGAAGGAGATCGTTGTAGTATTTGTATTAGACATAATATGCCATATACGGCCTTTTGGCAAAAAGTGCCAGAAGGAAATCCGGAGTTCTTATGTATAGAAGCATGGAATGGTCTTCCCGATCAATTGGGGGCTGATCATAGCTTGGTTAATAAGTCTAATTTAGTTAAATTAAAAAACAAATCTATCTTTAAAACCTATTATAATATTACTTATAAAACAAAATAGTATTTTCAAAAAGGAGAAAAAATGGCAACAGTTGTATTAAAAAATGTAAACAAAATCTATCCTGGTGGCAATCAGGCTGTATATGATTTTAACCTAGATATTGCTGATAAGGATTTTATTGTATTAGTTGGTCCTTCTGGTTGTGGTAAATCTACCACACTTAGAATGATTGCTGGTCTTGAAGAAATTTCTTCTGGTGAACTTTATATTGATGGGGAATTAATGAATGATGTTTTACCTAAAAATAGAGGTATTGCGATGGTTTTCCAATCATATGCATTATTCCCTCATATGACAGTGTATGATAACATGGCTTTTGGTCTAAAACTAAGAAAAGTACCAAAAGATGAGATCAAAAGAAGAATTAACGAAGTAGCTCATACTTTAGGTCTAGAAGCCTATTTAGACCGTAAACCTAAAGCTTTATCAGGTGGTCAAAGACAAAGAGTTGCTTTAGGTAGAGCAATTGTGCGTGATGCTAAAGTATTCTTATATGATGAACCATTATCTAACCTAGATGCTAAGCTTAGAGGTCAAATGCGGACAGAGATTGCGCGTATTCATAAAAGAATTGGGGCAACATCTATTTATGTAACTCATGATCAAATTGAAGCAATGACAATGGCAACAAGAATTGTAGTTATGAAAGATGGTCATATTCAACAAATAGGTACTCCACAAGAAATTTATGATAATCCAGCTAATGTCTTTGTTGGTGGTTTTATTGGCACTCCTCCAATGAATTTCATTTCAGGTATTGTTGATGAAAATGGTGTATTTAAGACCGAATCAGGCGCTCATGCAGTTAAGATTCCAGCTGATAAGTTTGCTAAAATCAAAGAAGCAGATTTAATTGGCAAAAAGGTAATTGTCGGCATTAGACCTGAAGAAATTCACCTAGATGAGGCTAGCTTAAAGGAATTTGCTGATTCAACAGTTGAAGTTATGGTTGATGTTTGTGAAATGTTAGGCCATGAAAGTAACGTTCATTTTGATATTGAAAATGCACATATTGTTTGTGTCATCAGTTCAAAGCATAAAGTTGCTGAAGGCTCAAAGATTAAGGTAGCTATTGATTTAGCTAACTGTCATTTCTTCAACGCCGAAGATGAATTACGTATTTGTTAATTCTAAAAGTATTTAAATAATAGAAAAAGATAGATAAGAATGTTAGAGATTAAACAAGACGGTTTAAAAGACTGTCTTGTTTTATTTTATAATGGTGTATTAAAAAAATATTGGATTAATAAAGTGTTTAATTTAAGATAAAAAAAGAGGCCTTTTTCTGACCTCGTTATAATAGTTTTATGATACTATCATCAATATATTCCATTTGAGCTAGTAGTTTATGTAAATGATCTATTCCGCTAAGTTCAAGAACAATCTTTAATGGTAATAAGGTGTTGGCTGCTACGCTTCTAGCAGTGAAAATAGGTTTATCATAGACAACGTATTTATTTTGAAAGTGACCGCCAAAATCAGCGTTTAAACCTGGAAAACAAACATAATTTTTACCTTTGAGATAACCTAATTTACCAAAATAGGTTGGTCCACTACAAATTGCAGCCATATATTTATTGCTTTTGGCAAAGAATTGAATTGCCTCATTAGTTGCAGGACTTGGAACATAACCACCACCAGGTAGAAATAATAGATCATATTCAGCATAGTTGACATTCGATAGTAGTTGCAAGTTTGTGTATGCAATTCCCCGTCTTCCTACAATATCTTTTGTATCAGCTGCTAAAGTTACATCATAACCAGCACGCTCTAAGACATCAATAGTGCCTGTGCCTTCCAATTCTTCAAAACCATTATTTAAAATGGCCAAAACTTTAATTACTTTACCATTAAGCATTATTATAGCCTCCTTAAATTAATCTACATTTATGATAGCATCTTTTTAAGTAAAATTAAATAATAAGTGCAAAAATAAGTAAAATTATGTTATAATTATAAAAGTGAAAAGCCTACTATAAATAAATCAAGTAAAAAAATGAAAAAAATATAAAATTATTTATAGGAAGCACAAAAAGGGCCTT
>CALUXJ010000002.1 GCA_944324725.1 uncultured Acholeplasmatales bacterium | reverse complement strand
ATTATGCAACTACCAAGTTAATTCCAAATAATATTGTACAAAACTATTATATGCCTTATATACCTAATTTCACGAATTTATTAGGAAGACAACCTGTAAAAGAAAATGAATGTTTATTATTGTTACCTTATTATAATAATTATTATGCCTCTTTTTTAAATACGGAAATTCAAATGGGTTTTAGTAATCTTAAATTTAAAATTGTTGGCATAGCCCAGGGTGAAAATATTACTTCATCTTGTATTTGTACAAAGAATAATTATTCTTTTTCTCTCCTAGAGTCTAGCTTTTCTAATAGGGATTTAACGGCTTATTTAGGCACTAATAATATGAAATTAGATATTAAAGTCGATAGTGGACTTGTGTATAACGCCCTTTATTTACCTTATGGTTATCAGGATACAGAGGTCACATTATCTTTTGGAAATAAGTGTTTTTTTACTCCACAATATGAGATTATCTATGGTGATTATGAGCCTTATTTTGAATTAGCTTCGAATTTTACCTTTGCTGATATTCCTGTGTTTGAGGCAGGTGTTTATACAGATGATGCAAGTAGTGTCATTAAGACCTTAGAAAATTTAGGTTATGTTACCTACTACCCTTATGAAATGCGGGAAATTCAATCAGGTAGCTTCCTAACTTTAATCTTTTTAACTATATTATGTGTTATTCCAACTTTCTTCTTGTATTTAATTAGTTATCTAATTTATAGGACTATCTTTAGCTCTAAGTTTAAAGAATATACTATTATGCGGATTATTGGTATTAATAAAAAGAATATGAGCAAGATGATAATTTTAGAAATTTTTGTCACAACAATTTTTTCAGCTTTAATTACATTCCTTTTTGGTCTTGTTTTAGGCTTAGGCTTTGGTATTAAGCTTTATAGTGTAATTAATGCCTATATTAGCGTAATCTTTGTTATCTTGGCCTTACTATTTAGTGTGGTTTTAGCCTTTAAGACTAATAATAGATTATTTGCTAAATCAACAGCGAAGATGCTAAAAGGAGGCGAGTAAAATGTTAAAAATAACGAACTTAAACAAATATTATAATAAGAGTTCCCATAATAAATTACAGGTTTTAAAGGATATTAACATTGACTTGCCAGATAAAGGGTTAATTAGTATTGTCGGTGAATCTGGTTCGGGTAAAACTACGCTTTTACATGCGATTGGTGGCTTAGATAGATATGAAGGCGAAATCCTTTATAATGGTAAGAGTTACCATGGGGAAACTTTAGATATTTACCGCCAAGAAAATATTGGGGTTATTTTTCAAAACTATTTATTATTTGAAGAATTATCTGTTTATGAGAATTTAGCTTTAGCCTTAAGAATTATTGGTATCAAGGACAAGGAAGAAGTGGATAAGCGAATTGAGTACGTTCTTAAACAGGTTGGCATGTTTAAACAACGGAAAAAACCAGCTAAAAACTTATCTGGTGGTCAACAACAAAGAGTAGCAATTGCTAGGGCCTTGCTTAAAAAAACTAAGATACTACTAGCTGATGAGCCAACAGGAAATCTTGATCGGAAAAACACGATTGAGATTATGAACGTTTTAAAGGCTATTAGTAAGACCACGCTTGTTTTACTTGTAACTCATAATAGAGAAATGGCTAATATTTATAGTGATGAGATTCTTGTTATTAAAGACGGAACAATTAGTGGTGAAAATTTTGAAGCCGTTACCGCCTTAACTAATGTGACAGATGATACTATTTATTTAGAGGATTATTCTAAAGAGGAAGTTAAGAGTGAAAGCTTTAATATTAGTCTATATGGTGAAGTAGCTAATTTAGAAATTAAAATTATTGCCAAAGACAAGAAACTTTACTTAGTAAGTAATCAAAATATTACTTTAATTAAACCAACTAATGTTAAAGAAAAACGAGAAGTTATCACAACTCAAGAATTAAGTCAAACCGATTATGATGCTTCGTGGTACGATGATAGTAAAAGATCGCATCGAACACTTGCCACCTTTAAAGAAATACTAATTGAATTCTTTAAACAAAGTCGCAAAAGAGATAAATTTTTAAGATTTTGTTTCTTTGCTCTTGGCTGTATTTTAGCTATATGCTGTGCCTTATTTTTTAATTCAGTTTTCTTAGATACAAGTAACTCAACTGCCCTTAAAGGTAAATACGGCATTTATCCGGCGGATTTAGAAAGCTATCAATCCAATTTTTCAGATTACGAAGCAATTATGCCTTATGTAGATAAATTTGCTAACTATAATCATTTAAGTCTTATGGTTTTGCCAGACTACACCAACCAAACAAGAATAGAGTATAACTATTCTAATGTTTTATATTTAGGTGATATCACGGAGGCTGATTTAGTAGCTGGAAGTATTGACAATTGTGTTATTACAACTGCCCTTGCGCAATACTTTTTTAATACAACGGACTATAATAGCTTGATTGGTAAAAAAATTTTAGTTTCCGATGATTTTGGTGTACCATTTTTTGAGATTGCAGGTATTAAAGAAGATACGGGTAGAGCTATTTATTTAGATAGTATTGCTTTAATAAATATGCTTTATATTAGCATTTGGTCAGATGAGATAGAAGCTCCGTTTAATACACTAGCTTACGAAGATTATGCTAATCAGTTAGTACTTACAGATACGATAGATTTAGGTAGTTCTGTAGATATTTATCAGGTCTATGTCTTAGAAGGAAGTAGTTACAGTTTAAAGCAAATTATCAACAATAATTTACAAGTTGTAGGTTTTGTTAAGCTTGAAGGAACAATTGAGCCCTTTAAAACAGCAACTCAAAGTGAACGTGATCAAATGCTTTTCTTCTTAAATAAAGCTGATATTGCTAGTTTCAAACAAAAAGATTACCAAGTATTTGGATGTTTAATTGCCAATGACATAGATTATAAAATTGTCGAAGGAAGAGCCCCACTTAACTATCAAGAGGTAATTCTTCCAGCTAATTCAATTTATGACGATTATTCCATTAATGATACTTATTTAGGACAAAAGGTGGTAGGCTTTTATTTAGCTGATTATGCAATAGCTCAGGATAAGCCATTAGTTAATGAACAAACTTACGTTTTTACGTATTATGGTAAAACGACTAACATTTGGTTTGAACCAACAGATCTCGCCGGTCTAAAAGCCTACTTAGCTGAACATTATAGTGACTATCAAGTTTTAGAAGTAAGTGAGTATTATTCAAAGCGGGCGCGTATAGATCAAGAGCTTCAAATTTTAATATATGGCAGTTTAGCCGCTGTTTTATTTGTGATTTATGTCGTATTTATCTTCTTTGTAATGCGAACTAAGGTAATTAATGATTCCTATGATATTGCGTTATTTAGGAGTCTAGGAGCAACTAAAAAATCCTTTTATAGCAAGTTTATTAAGGAATGCTTAGTTATGACGCTCTTCACGAGTACGATTGGCTATATCATTTGTTTTATTTTCTATCAACTCTTCAATTCTCTAACCTATGATGTTTTAGGACTTGTTAAATTCTTCCGGGTTGATTTAGTTTCTTTCCTAAGCGGTTTAGCAGTTATTTATCTAATTAATATTTTAATGAGTGTTCTACCAGCTTATCTTTATCTTCGTAAAACGCCAGCCGAATTAGTGGCTAAATATGATATGTAATGATAATTAAATTGCAATAAAATTAAATTTAGCTTATAATTAGACTTAGTTAGAAGGGAAGATTATATGTTAAAAGCAAATTATCATACACATACAAAATTATGCAATCATGCGGAAGGTATGCCAAAGGATTACGTAAAAAAAGCCATTGAACTTGGCTTTGTTGAATTAGGTATGTCTGACCATGGTCCAGTACCTCATGAATTTATGTCAGAAAAAGAATATATTAATAACTGGATTCAAAGAAATATGACGTTAGAGGAATATTATACTATTTATTTACCTGCTTTAGATGAAGCGATTGCCAAATACGGTGATAAGATTAAGATCTATAAAGGGCTTGAAGTAGAATATATTCCCGGACACGAGGAATACTATCTTGGTCTTAAGGCTAATTTGGATTATCTTAATTTTGGCGTTCATTATTTCTTATCAGAAGGTATTGAAAAAAACAGCTATGATGATGTTGACTATAAAAGCATTTATGACTACTGTGACATTGCCGTTAATGGCATGAAGACAGGTATATATAATTGTTTGGTTCACCCCGATTTATTTTACTTTGGTTATAAAAACGAAGAAGGTAAACAAGTCTTTGATAAGCATTGTGTAGAGGTTACACACCGCATTTGTCAAACGGCGAGTGAACTTGGCATATATTTAGAGGTTAATTGTAATGGTCTAGCTAATTCACGTAAATATGGTCTTAAGAACGAATGGCTATATCCACGTAAGGAATTTTGGGAAATAGCTAAGACCTATCCTAATTTGAAAATCATTATTGGTTGTGATGCTCATTTGATCAACAATCTTTATTCTGAAGATACAAAAGCGATTGAAAAATTTTGTCAGGAATTAGGACTAAATATTAGTCCATTTATGAAAATTTAGCACAACCCTAGGTTGTGCTTTTTTGTCAGGAGGAGCTATGGATACTAACAGTTTATTAAAAGAAGAACTCCAAAGAAAGCGCAGTCGATTGCGAGATGAGAGTAGACAAAAGGAAAAACCCTTAGTTTTTAGTGATACGGATTTAGCTACTTTAGTTAGCAAAAAACCTCGGACTAAGGAAGAACTTAACCAACTAGTCAAGATTGACTATCGTTATCAACAGGAAATATTAGATATTATTAATGCTATTTGTAATAACGAAGAAAACTTTTGCGATTTAAATGGTGAGGTAAAAAACACCTTACGCGAACTAGAAAAAAAGCTTGTCGAAATCAATAAACGTAACCGGATGCTATATGTACCTAAATTACCTTTAGCTAGCTATGATTTAAATACTTCCTTAAATGATCCACTAGATTTATTATTTAGGAGAAAAACCTTTAAAATTACAAATACGAGTGGTGATACCTATAAACTATTTAATGCGGTTTATCGGGATGCCTCTAAAAATTACCGGGATAAAGGTATTATGGATTTATATGTAGGTTATCCTTTTGTGAAGGGTAAAATTGCTGAGGATTTTTATATCCATGCCCCTCTAGCTTTATTTCCGATTAGTATTGAAAAGGGTATTGACTATATTCGCTTAAAGCTTGATACAACTAGAGAAGTAACTTACAATTCGCATTTATTACTAGCTAGTTATAAGTTTAATGAGGTCAATAAAACCTTACCTAATACGACTATTGAGGATTTGAATTTAGCTACTTTTTTACCTGATTTAATTGATTTTTACGGGGAAGAAGGAATTCATTTTTATGCAGTACACAAAGAAATGTCACCCTTTATTCCTGTTAAAGCGGATGATTTAAAGTATTACCGGGTTGGAGATTTTTCAATAGAATCATATGCTGTTTTAGCTCGTTTCTCCTCTTACTCCACAGTTTTACAGAAGGACTTTGAACATATTTTAACTAATGGGATTATCACAAATAATTTGGCTAAGCTACTTGGCAGTGCTAGTGCTAACTTTGAAGCTAAAAATAAGGTAATAACTAATTTAGATTATGTTGGCGAGCTCAATAGCTCGCAAGAAGAAGTTATTAGACAAATCGCCTTGAAGGATGCCGTAGTTGTTGAGGGGCCTCCAGGTACTGGTAAAAGTCAAACGATTACGAGTTTAGTTACTAATTTTGTTTTAAATGGTAAAAATGTTTTACTAGTATCAGAAAAAAAAGCTGCTTTAGATGTTGTTTACTCGCGTTTAGGTATTTTAAATAAGTTTGCGATTCAAATTGATGATATTAACGACAAAGATACCTTCTATCAAAAGCTAGTTAGATTATTTAGTGATGAAGATATTAAAAATTTAGTGAGTGACGAGACCAAATTAGCAACTATTGATAAACAAATAAATGGCTATTTGACGCGGTTTAAAAACATTGCTGATACATTTTATAAGCCTAATGATTTTAAGGCAAGTCCTAGCGAATTATACCTAGAAACTAGAGCCTTTAATTTAGATAAGCCTGGGGATAAGATTACCTACAATGCCTTAAGTCAAGCCCTTGCTAATTTCAATTTCACTTATTCCTATCCAGATATTAAGGATAGTTACAATAAGTTTAGTGATGCTGGCTTTTTGAGTAAGGTTTTACTTTATAAAAAATACGAAGACACTTACCTGGCCTATTTAAAAGAGGATTTATCTGATTATGATTTAATAGATGCCCGTAGCCTAGGCCGGGATTTAGGAAGAAAGATTAAGGCTTATAAGGAAAAAAGTGGTTTGGCTAAAATGTTTAAGGGCTCCCTTAAAAAGGATTTAAATAGTTATGCAGCTACTTATTTTATAACTATTAATAAGCACATTCGTAAGCATCTCTTAGAGGTTGGTATTGATATTAACGATTTAGATGACTATCAGAGCTTTGTTGATGGGAAAAAGATGTATGAGGCTTTAAGTGTAGCTAATAAATATTATCTTGATGCTTTAAGAGCTGTTATTAAAGAGGTTGAACATGATTTAAGTTTAGCTAATGCTAAATTGCTAAATTACATTTTATATAGCTACTTATCTAATTTAGAACAAAAGGAAGCTAATGCTTTAGCAGATATCCATAATTATAATGAAATTTATAATGCTTTAGATAACTTGTATCAAGCTAAAAAAGAAGTTGTACTTAATATAGTTTATAATAAACTTTTACAAGGAGTTAAAAATATCAAACAAAGTGAAAAGTGGGATGAAATTAATCACAATATTGTTTCAGCTAAAAGAAAGTATAATTTAGCTCGCTTTTTAAGTCGCTATTATGAACTATTTGATCAAAATATCAAAATTTGGTTAATGACACCTGAAGTTGTTTCAGAAGTCTTCCCACTTTATCAAAAGAGTTTTGATTTAGTCATCTTTGATGAGGCCAGTCAGCTTTATATTGAAAAGAGTATTCCAACTATCTTTAGAGCGAAAAAGCTTGTCGTAGCTGGGGATAGTAAGCAATTAAGACCAAGTAGCCTTGGTTCAGGTCGTCTAGAATATGACGTTGATGAATATGACGAGGATAATATTGCCCTTGAGGAAGAAAGCTTATTAGAACTAGCTAAATACAAAGTTCTACCACCACTGGTTTTAAATTTCCACTACCGGAGTAAATATCAGGAGCTAATATCATTTTCTAATTACGCCTTTTACGATGATGATTTATATATTTCCCCTAATACTACAGATAAGGCTTATAATGCGATTAGTGTTTATAAAATTGATAATGGCTTATGGCTTAACCGGGCTAATCGCCCAGAGGCCTTAAAGGTGGTTGAGGTTTTAAAAAACATTCTTCTAAAACGGGAAAATGAGGAGACAATTGGTATTATTACCTTTAATAGTCAGCAACGTGATTTAATTGAGGATTTAATTGATTTAGAATGTAACAATGATAGCAATTTTGCTACCCTCGTAAAAAAGGAATATGCTAGAGAAGATAACGGCGAAGATATTGGTCTTTTTGTTAAAAATATTGAAAATGTTCAAGGTGATGAAAGAGATATTATCATCTTTTCCATTGGCTATGCCAAAAATGAATATGGTAAACTAGTTCATAATTTTGGTTGGTTAAACCAAAAGGGTGGAGAAAATCGTTTAAACGTGGCCATTACCCGGGCTAAACAAAAGGTTATAGTAGTGACATCAATTTACCCATATGATTTAAAGATTGAACAAACAACTAATAGCGGTCCACGTTATTTGAAGAAGTATTTAGAGTATTGTTTTGCAGTAGCTAAAAATGATACGGTAGCAGCTAAGGCAACCCTTTACTCTTTAAGAGAAAGTCAAATGCTACCAAAAACGAAAGAACAAGCTTTAGTGGCAGAAGTTTATCAAGAGATTAGAAGACGTGGTTTTACCGTTTTAGCAAATGTCGGCATTGGTAAATATAGTATTGCTTTAGCTATTAAACAGGATGATAAATATTTATTAGGAATCGAATTTGATACTTTGTTATTTAATAAGATAAGCAACGAAAGAGAAAGAGATTATTCACGTCGTAAATATATGGAAAGCCGGGGTTGGCATATTTACCGGATTTGGGTCATGAATTGGTGGCGTAACAAGGATGCAGAGGTTGATAATATTTGTAAAACTTTAGCAGCCTTGTGTCAAAATAACACTTATTTAATAGAAGAATAAAAGGAGGGATTAGAGTGTTTGAATTTGGATGTAGTGCCATAAGTGAAGTAACCAAAGATAATAATCATTTATTTGGGAGAAATTTAGATTTTAATCGTTTATCAGCAGGAACAGGTATCATTTATGTACCGGCTAATTATAAGTATTATGTAATAGGTTCAAAATACGATAATACATTAGTAGAAGAAAATAGTTATTTAAGTAAATATGCCGTTTTAGGTATTGGAACTAATGTTTTAGCTCCGACCATGGCATTATATGATGGGCAAAATGAAAAAGGCCTAGCGGGAGCCCAGCTTTACTACCGGGAATATGCTCATTTCACAAGTGCGGTTAAACCCGGTACCTACGCTGTTCAACCACCATATTTTTTGGTTCATGCCTTAAGTCAATGTCAAAATGTTGCCGAAGTTATTGATTTAGTACAAAATAAAATAACTCTAATCGCCAAGCCATTATTAGGTAGCATACCAACAATCCACTTTATTTTTACGGATAAGAGTGGTCAAAGCGTTGTGATTGAACTAGACGCTGATGGTCTAAAAATTTATCCTAATCAATTGGGTATTTTAACTAATAGCCCAAGTTATAGTTGGCAAACGACTAATCTTGCCAATTATATGAATTTGACTAACCACGATTTTGATAATATTAGTTTTAGTGATGTAACATTAAAACAAAGCTTTTCTGGCAATGGTCTTCATGGTCTACCAGGAGACTTTTCTAGCCCGTCGCGTTTTTGCCGGCTAGCCTTCTTAAAAAAATATGGCGTTAAAGGTGATAACGAGGCTTTAGGAGTAGAGTATGTATTTCATTACTTAGCTAATGTTACCTTCCCTTTAGGCCTAGTTGAAGTAAGTGAACCAGGTACTCCAACTGAAAAAGATGAAAATATTGTTCCTTATGACTATACAATCTATAGTGTAGTTTATAGCTTAGATAAGGGAAATATCTATTATAAGACTTATCAAAATAGTTTAACTAAAACAATAGGCTTTGCTGATTTTAAACAGGATTTAATTGTCATTCCTTTAGAGTTTGAACCAAAATTTAAAAAAATAAGTTATTAATTTTTTCTTTACAAATAAAAAAAATCAATTATAATACTAGGTGGAAATGAGGTCTTCCTTGGAAAATCCAAAACTGCTTATTATGCTGATGACTTCTACAAGCTTTTTTTGGCTTGTGGAAATCATCAGTTTTTTTTTGGAGGAATTTTATGTTAGTATCTTTAGGACTTATTTTTATTGTTGGCTATGCGGCAGGCTTTATTGTCGAACGGATTAAACTACCAAAGCTTTTGGGAATGTTAATTGTGGGAGTTGTGTTAGGCCCCTATGTGCTAGATCTATTAGATCCGAGCCTATTAAATATTTCGAGCGAATTAAGAAGTATTGCTTTAGTTATTATTCTTGTTAAGGCTGGTTTAACAATTAATTTAGCTGATTTAAAAAGAGTGGGTAGGCCAGCTATCTTGATGTGCTTTCTTCCAGCTAGTATGGAAATAATTGGCTATACCATTTTTGCTCCCATTTTCTTTAATATTAGTTATGTGGAAGCTGCTTTAATGGGAACGGTAATGGGAGCGGTATCTCCGGCGGTTGTTGTGCCTAAAATGGTGGAATTAATGGACAAAAAATATGGTACAAATAAGAGTATACCAGAACTCATCTTGGCTGGCGCTTCTTGTGATGACATATATGTCATCGTGCTATTTACAACCTTTTTAGGAATGGCTAGTGGCAATGAAGTGAATTATCTCGCCTTTTTAGACATACCTAGTTCAATTATTTTAGGGATCTTGTTGGGCGTTATAGTCGGTTTCCTTTTAGGACTCTTATTTAATTTTGCTAATAAAAGTCATAAAATTAATAATGCCTATAAGGTTATTATTATGCTTGGCTTAGCATTCTTATTGTTAGGTCTCGAGGATATTTTAGAACCTTATGTAGCTGTATCTGGTCTATTAGCTACTATTAGTATGGCCTGCGTTATTAAAATAAAAGATAAAGAAAATAGCCCTAAATTAGCTAATATGTTTGGACAAATTTGGCTTTTGGCGGAAATTTTACTTTTTGTCTTAATTGGGGCAGAAGTAAATATTACTTACGTCTTAAATTCAGGCTTAATGGTAGTTGCTTTAATATTCTTAGCTCTTATTTTTAGAGCTTTTGGTGTTTTCCTTTGTTTAATAAAGACTAAACTTAACTATAAAGAAAGATTATTTTGTATCATTTCCTATTTACCTAAAGCGACCGTGCAAGCGGCTATTGGGGGAATACCTTTAGCTAGTGGTTTAGCGTGTGGCGAATTAATATTAACGGTGGCAGTGCTTGGTATTTTAATTACAGCTCCTTTAGGGGCGATACTTATGAATTTGACCTATAAGTTCTTTTTAGAAAAGGAAATTGATTAAAAACGATAATTGGTTTTAACTTTCATTTTGTTTGTGCTATCATATAGGTAGTTACTTGTTTATCATAGGAAATATCGACTTTGTGATAAGCATAAGCAGTTTGGAGGTTATGAGTATGTTATATTTCTTTATTTGTTTTTTGGTTATTTTTTTAGTTTTAATTATTTTAGCTAAGATTTTCAAATTTACTTTAAAAACCATTATTAAATTAGTGTTGAACATTTTAATTGGTTTACTAGTAATTTGGCTATTAAATTATATCCCTGGTGTTGACATTCCCTTTGAATGGTGGAGTGGATTAATAGTTGGTTTTTTAGGTGTACCAGGAGCCATCATTATGTTAATAGTTAGTTTTTTGATTTAGGTTACAAATTGTAACCTTTTTCTTTGCTAAAAAATATTTTTGTGCTAAAATTACCTCTATAGAAATGAGGAATAATATGCGTTATTATACAAAAATAAGTTCAAAGTTTATTAAAGAAATTAATGCGCAAGTTACACTTTATGAGCATACCAAAACTAAAGCTCATGTTTGTACGATTGAAAATGATGATAATAATAAAGTGTTTTGTATTGGGTTTAGAACTCCACCTAAGGATGATACGGGTTTGACTCATATATTAGAGCATAGTGTATTATGTGGTTCAAAAAAATATCCAGTACCTGATCCATTTGCTTATTTATTAAAAAGCTCACTTGCTACCTTTGCCAATGCTTTTACTTATCCAGATAAAACTTTGTATCCGATTGCTAGTCAAAATAACAAAGATTTTGCCAATTTAATGGATGTTTATTTAGATGCTGTCTTTAATCCTTTAATTTATGAGCATGAGGAAATATTTTGGCAAGAAGGTTGGCATTATGAAGTAAATTCAGAAGGTAAAATAAGTTATAACGGCGTTGTTTATAACGAAATGAAGGGTGATTATTCTGACCCGCAACAGATATTATTAAGAACCATTTTTAAAAGTTTATTCCCGCATACAGCTTATGGCCTTGATTCGGGTGGAGATCCAAACAAAATCCCCAATTTAAGCTATGAAGAGTTTTTAAGCTTTCATCAAAAATATTACCATCCGAGTAACTCCTATATTTATCTTTATGGTAATTGTGATATGGCCGAACGTTTAGACTATTTGGCGACCAATTATTTAAATAATTATACCTATTTAGCTTTTGATACTAAACTTCAATTTGAAAAGAGTATATTAAGTCCGGTACGAGTTAAAGAAACCTATCAAGTTTATAAACTAGAGGATACGATTAAAAAAACTTATCTTGCTTATAATATTGCTTTACCGACTAATAAAGATATTAAAGCGTTAATAGCCCTTGATTTAATCATTGCCGTTTTATTTCAAACCTTAGGTGCTCCTTTAACAAAAAAAATAGTTGATTTAGGACTTGGTGATGATGTTTTAGCTGGCTTAGAGGATGATTTATTGCAACCTACTATTAGCGTAGTTTTATATAACACCGAAGAAGCCCAAGAAGAAAAATTTATCAAAACCTTAGAGGAAGAATGGCTGCGTTATGCTCAAGGTTTAGATCATGAAGCCTTACTTAATCTAATTAATTATAATGAATTTAAAATTAGAGAGGGTGGCTTTGGTTCAATGCCCCGGGGGCTTAATATTATTTTAACTAGCCTTAGTTCATTTTTATATGATAGTAGCGACCCGTATTCCCGTCTAGAGCTATTAGAGCATTATGATAGTTTAAGAAAAGATTTAGCTAATGGTTATTTTGAACAAGTTTTAAAGGAATATATTATTACTAATCCACATAAAAGCTATGTTACTTTAACCCCAGTTTACGAGCCAAAACCAGTCTCCGAGTTAGAAGTAACAACGCCTAATTTAACTAAAGAGATTATTTTGGCAAACAATCAAAGACTTAGACTTTATCAAGCGCAAAAACCAGCAGCTGCAGTTTTAGCGAGCTTACCAAAGCTTAGTTTAGCCGATTTAAATCCTAATATAGAAAAGCTTCATTTAGAGGTTAATGAAGGTGACTATAAACTGGCTTTTAGTGAATATTTTACAAATGATATTTGTTATGTTAATTATTTGTTTGACTTGAAAAACTTTTCTAATGAAGACGTCTATTATATAGCTTTATTAAGCCGTTTATATAAAAATATGTCAACAGCTAAAACTAATTATGCCACCCTTAATCAGCAAATACTAAAAAATACAGGTGGTTTGAGTTTTAGTGTAGCCTTAAGCAGTAAAAAGGATGGTGGCTACATCAGTAATTTTATAATTAGAACAAGTGTTTTAAAAGACAAGCTAGAGTTAGCCAACGAACTGATTAAAGAGATTATCAATGAGACAAATTTTGCAGATTCTAATAGATTACTGGCGCGTTTAAAGGAAATTAAATTAGATTTTGAAGCCAAGCTTTTAAATGATGCCAACGGAGTAGCCCTAACAAGAGCTCTTAGCTATATTGATGAAGCATATTATTATTCGGATTGTATTAGTGGTCTAAACTTTTATTATTTTGTTAAAGATTTAGTAACTAACTTTTTATCTAAGCAAGATGTAATTATTGCCAATTTAAAGCGTCTTCAAAGTTTATTATGGAACAAAAATAACTTTATGGCTTCCTATACAGGACAAAAGGAAAATTATAGTTTAGTAAAAGAAGCTGTAGATGCTTTTTATCAAGGACTTATTGTGACTAACAACCAAGGAAGGTTTAGCTTTAAACCAGCTATTTTAAATGAAGGTTTAGTGGCAAACTGTGATGTTAACTTTGTAGCTCGTTGTGGTAGGTATTCTGGTAAAGCTTCTGGTTCTATGGCAATATTAAATAGTATTTTAAACCTGGATTATTTATGGCAGGAGGTTCGTGTGTTAGGTGGAGCTTATGGGGTTAATATCAGTACAGCACGGGACAATTTAATTGCTCTTAGCAGCTATCGTGATCCTAATTTAGCTAAAACAGATACTATTTTTGCTAATTTAGCTGATTATGTTGCTAAACTTAACTTGAGTCCTGAGGATTTACTTCAATATAAGATTGGAACAATTGGAGCCCTTGATTCACCACTTCATAATAAGAATAAGGGTGAAAAAGCTCTTTTTAACTATCTTAAAGGCTATACTTATATGGATATGGTGCAAAAAAGACAAGAGCTTTTAGCAACTACTAATGCGGATTTAGTCAAATTAGCAACTTATTTTAAAGAAGCTTTAGCCCTACCTATTCGCTGTGTTATCGGTCCGAAAGAGATGCTTGAACAAGAGAAGAATTTGTTTAAGAAGATTAAAGATCTAATATAATAATTCAAATTTTTTTCACATTTTTAAATAAAAAATAAGCTACAATACGTCTGAGGTGGGAGTATGGTTAGCAAAAAGCAATTGGTGACTAATTTGTTTTTAGGCGCTTATGTTTTAACTTTAATAATTGGTATTGTTTATAATGCTTTGCTTGGTTATAAAATAGGAATAATTTTGGCAAGCTCATTACAAGGCTTAGGCGCAATTTTAATTATTTTTTGTTTTCCTCTAGCGGAAAAAGTATTTAAAATAGAAATAGGTTCTTTTTTGCGCATTCTTATTTTAAGCTTTGCTTATTGTGCGCTCTATTTGGGTGGTATGTTTGATTTTTATAGCTTAATTCCAGCTTGGGATATTATCTTACATTTTACATCCGGTATCATTTTTACCTTTGTAGCTTTTGTAATTGTTAGAAATTTATTTCTCCACGATTTACCACGCAAGAAGACCTATACATTATCAATTATTGTGGCGGTTTTAGTTTCCTGTACAATTGCCAATTTATGGGAAATCTTTGAATTTGTTTGTGATTCGCTTTTTCATGGCAATGCGCAAAGGTTTATTCCTGAAATAGAGGGTATTTATAATGGTGGTAATTCCGAACTTAATTTAGTTGGCGATAAAGACACAATTTATAATTTCTTCGTTCAACCTAGTGGCTACCGTTATGCTCTAATTGACACGATGTATGATATGATAGTTTGCTTAGCCGGAACTATTTTAACAACTTTTGGTTTGATTTTAGCGTATCGCTTTAATAATGATGAGTCGATTGACTATCTTCTCTATAAAGAACAAAAAGAAACCGATTAAAGCACGGTTTCTAATAAAAAGGTTACAGGCCTTATGCCATCATTACAGGCAACTAAGGCCTGTCTTTCATTTTTGAGCCAATTGTTATGTAATCTAGTTGCCCCATTACTTAGAGCAAAGGCATAAGGATATATACTGAGCCAGGCACTTTCACAAAGGCCTTCAGGCTTAGTTGTTCCATCATAAAGAAAGGTTTGACCAACCTCGTATGGACAGGGATTCAGTAAGGGGTTTTCATATTCTTTGGCTAAATCTGCGTGTAAAACTTTCTTAATGATGGTTATTTTAACGTAGTACATATTTAATCACCAAATAAATTATACTATGAATTTAAGGAAAAGTAATGATTTTTTTGTTATATAAAGGTATAATTATAAGAATAGAAAGGGGTGGGATAATGATAGACTCACATGCTCATCTATTTGCTGACGAATTTGTTAATAATTTAGATGAGGTTGTTAGCCGTGCTAAAGAAGCAGGAGTTAATAAAATTATGGCAGTTGGTTTTTCTAAAGAAACTAATGAGAAAGCTTTAGAACTAGCAAAAAAATATCCCCATTATTTTTATCTAACAGCTGGAATTCACCCAAGTGAAGCTTCTAGTAATTATGAATTAGATTTAAATTCATTAGAAGATTTCTTACAAAAACATCAGGTTTATGCTTTAGGTGAATGTGGACTTGATTATCATTATGGTCTTGAAACTAAAGAATATCAACTTGCTCTATTTGAAAAACAAATTATTCTTAGTATTAAATATAATTTGCCCTTAATTATTCATTCACGTGATGCAATAAATGATACTTACGAATTACTTAAACGTTATCCTGAAGCTTACGGAGTAATGCATTGTTATAGTGGCAGTAAGGAAATGGCCGAAAAATTCTTAAAATTAGGCTATTATATTGGTCTTGGTGGTCCGGTTACCTTTAAGAATGCCCGCGTTCCGAAAGAGGTAGCAACAATGGTACCATTAGATAAATTAGTTATTGAAACAGATTCACCTTATTTGGCCCCAGTTCCTCATCGGGGACAAACAAATGAATCTAGCTATATAAAATATGTTTTAGCAGAAATTGCTGGTCTGAGACAGATGGATAGTCTCGTTTTAGAAAGACAATTAGATGCTAATACTATTAAGTTGTTTAGATTGGAGGATTAATCAATGAAGAAAAAAATATTAACACTATTTTCAGCTATGCTTATATTATTTAGTTTGTCAGCTTGTAATTTGACATTTACTAATCCAGAGGCACCGCTATCGACAGTTTTAACTGATGATACAACCTATGAAATTATTCAAACTAATATTACTAAAACAGTAGAAGAAGTTAAAAATGCTTGTGTAGGTATATACGTTCAGTATGAAGATAAAACGGGTAATAAGGTCGGTTCTATTGGTAGTGGAGTTATTTATAAAATGCTAGTAGATGGTAAGCCTGCCACAGCTGAAGATAAAAATGTTACTTGCTATGTCATAACTAATGAGCATGTTATCAATATAGATAATGGAAAAAATGCCAGCTATAGTGTCTATATTGGTAATGATGTTTATATTAGTGCTTCACCAGTTGGTAGTGATTCTAGTAATGATTTAGCCGTTTTGACTTTTGAAGCTAATTTAGATAAATACAATTTAGGAATGGTTGATTTAGCAGCGGAAGAAGATAATTTAGCTGTTCAAGGCAATTATTGTATCGCAATTGGTTGCCCGCTTGATTTAGCTAATTTTAATTATGTTTCGGTTGGTAATATTTCTAAAGTTACGTTATCTAATATTATGCATACAGCAGCTATTAATCCCGGTAATAGTGGTGGGGCTCTATTCTCGGTTTCTGGTAAATTAATTGGTATTAATTATATGAAAAATACTATTATTGATGAATCTGGTGATTTAGTTCCAATTGATGGTATGGGATATGCTATTCCAATTTGGACAGTTAAACAGGTTGTTTCTGATATTGAATCAACTTATAAAGCAATCGAAAGACCTAAATTAGGAGTTACAGTTGTAACTATCAACACAACTCTCAATCCAGATGATAGTTCTAAACTACCTAATACTTTACCTAATGAATTAATTCCAGAAGAAGATAGAGGTAAAGATTTTTATCAAGGGGTTGTGGTTGAGGAGGTTTCAGCTAATAGCAATGCTAGTCAAGCAACTTCAAGGGAGACAAGTGTAGTTGGCTTACAAAAAGGTGATGTCATTTTTATGGCTAATGATAGATATATAACACGTAATACGGATTTATCATATGAATTAAATTTAATGTTATCTGGGGAGGTAATGACTTTAGTAATTTTGCGTAATGTGGCTGATAAATGGCAAGCATACAATTACACGGTTACTTTAGCTTAGTATTATTATGGTTACGTTATTAAGAAAACTATTTATAAAAGATTATAAAAATTTGGAAGATCCTAAGGTTAGAACTAAACATGGTACGTTAGCTAGTATTGTAGGTATCGTATCTAATGTTGTTTTATTTTTAGCAAAGCTAATTGTTGGTTTTATTGCTAAATCAGTAGCTATTATGGGTGATAGCTTTAATAACTTATCTGATGCCGCATCTTCTAGTATCAATTTATTAGGCTTTAAGATTGCATCTAAGCCAGCTGACAAAGAACACCCTTATGGTCATGCCCGTTTTGAATATGTAGCTGGTTTGATTGTTAGTGTTATCATTATTGTTTTTGGTATTCAGGTTTTTAAAGACTCTATTTCCGCCTTAATAACCAACGAATCAACGCAAATTAATATTTTAACTTTAGTAATTTTAGGCGTTGCCATTTTGGTTAAACTTTGGCAAGGTTATTTTTACCGGAAAATGGGTAAGACTATTAATTCAGTTTCTTTAATTGCTTCAAGTCAAGACTCTATTAACGATGTTTTATCAACTTCAGCTATTTTTATTGGTAGCTTGGTTATGTATTTCGTGCCTAATATGCCATTTTCTTTAGATGGTGTTTTAGGTTTAATTATAGCTATCTTTGTTTTAATTTCTGGTATTAAAATGATTAAGGAAACATCAGACCCACTAATTGGTATCAATCCTAGTCATGAATTTATCCAAAATATTATTAGTGATATTTTAAGCTATCATTGTGTTTTAGGTGTTCATGATGTAAGATGCCACATGTATGGTCCAACTAAAAGTTTTATGACTATCCATGTTGAAGTACCAGCTAAAGAAGATATTATGAAGGCTCATGATCAAATAGATAATATTGAACGAGACATTAATGAAAAATACGGAATTGAATTAACCATTCATATGGATCCAATTGAAAACGACAATGAATATGTTAATTCTCTTAAACAAGAGGTTAGTGATTTTTTAAATCCAAAAGGTTATAAAATACATGATTTTAGAGTAGTTAAGGGTGACACCCATACTAATTTAGTTTTTGATGTGGTAGTTCCTCGTGATGCTAAAAAGACTAATGAAGAAATAATTAAAGAGTTAGAAGAACACTTTAAGGGGCGTAACTTTTTCTTCGTCATCAATTTTGATGGTGAATATCTTGATTAGTTTTCTTTGGACGTTAAAAAAGCTTAGTCGAGGTTATCCTTTAGAGGAGGGTGACCTTGTTATTATTAAGGCTTATTTGGCGTATGAATTTAATTACCGAATTGCTATTCCTTTAGCGGTTAATACTATTTTGTTATTATTAGGTATTGTTTTTCTACTAATTAATAGTTATCTCATTGGTTTGGTTTTTATTATAATTGCCCTTATTGATATGCTTTATTTTACTCCTATTACCTACGCTTGGAATAGGAAGGCTTATCAAAAGGCTTTACTTAAGTTTTTAGAGCATAAATTAGAAAAATATATCCATATGAATTTATTATATACTTATTATTTAATACATAGTAGTTACGATATTAATAAAAATAGTGTTTATTTCTTTTATGATGACTATTATTTTATTATCATTGAAGATTTGCTTAAAGCTGAATGGTTTGGAAAAAAGCTTTTTAAATATCCTGATTGGAGTAGCTTGAATAAAGAACCAATCACTATTAAGCTAAATGATATTGTTTCCTTTATTGCTAAGGCGCCAAAGGAAGTAACTAATAATACTCTATTAGATTTAGTTTTGTTGGAGATTAAACCCTCTATAACGACTCAAATTAAGCTGAAAGATTTCAAAAGTATAACTTTAGGTAATGATGTTGGTCAAGTATTAAATAAAATAGTGCCATATTTAAATGAAATAAATTAAAATTTTACTTGTTTTACAATTATTTATATAGTATAATAACAAAGCGCTTGAAAAGCGTCCTTGCCTAATTCCGATTAGGCCAAAAGACCATAAGGAGGTATATTAAATGAAAAAATATGAAGTTATGTTTATTCTTCGTTCAAATTTAGAACAAGACGTAATCAAAGGTGAAATTGCTAATGTTGAAAAGATTTTCACTAACAATGATTCTAAAGTTCTAGAAACTAAGGAATGGGGTCTTAGAGAATTAGCATACGAAATCCAAAAAATGCGTAAAGGCTATTATGTTTGGATGTTAGTTGATGCTACACCTAAGGCAGTAGAAGAATTTAACCGTGTAATCGGTTATAACGAAAACATCATTCGTCATATCATTGTAAAAGATGGTGAATAATAATGAATAAGGTGTTTTTAACGGGTCGTATTACTAAAGACCCAGAAATTAGATATTCTAATACCGGGATTGCTATGCTATCATTTTCTTTAGCAGTAGATAGAACTACTCGTGATGCTAGTGGAGCTAGACAAGCGGATTTCTTTAATTGCACAGCTTTTAGAAATCAAGCTGAATTTATTTCTCGTTATGTTAAGAAGGGTTATATGCTAGCTATTGAAGGACAGTTACAAACTCGTTCCTATCAAGCTCAAGATGGTTCAATGCGTTATGTTACAGATATCATCTGTAATCAAGTAGAGAATTTAACTCCACGTCAACAAAATAATGATTACAACAATAATGGTCAAGTTGGCTATAATCAACCAAGTTATAATAATAACCCAGAACCTAGCCAAGTTAGTCCACAAAATTTCCCAAACACCTATCAAAAACCTAGTTATGCCAACAATCAAGATATAGACACAATGAATGTTGATGATGATGATTTACCATTTTAGAAAGGAGAATAATTATGCAAAATAAAGGTGAAAAACGCGATTTCGTACGTCGTAGCAGAAAAAAAGAATGTTACTTTACAAAGAACAAAATTGAACACATTGATTTCAAGGATGTTGAATTATTAAAGAAATTTATTACTGAAAGAGGTAAAATTCTTCCTCGTCGTGTTACTGGTACATGTGCTAAATATCAAAGAAAATTAGCTATCGCTATTAAAAGAGCACGTCATATGGCATTATTACCATTCGTAAAAGAATAGTTATAAAAATCACAAGGCAACTTGTGATTTTTTATTGCCCAATCCTAAGCTTTTTTGCCACTTTCATTGTAAAATAACTGATTAATTGGTATAATTTACTAGATGAGGTGATAATTTGACGTATCTATTATTCGCAGTAATAGCTTTAGGTGGTTCAGGAATATTTTGGTATTTTTATTCAACTGATGTTCAACCACTATTAAAGACTACTTATTTAATATTAGGAGTTGTGACCTTAGTTTTAGCTCTTATTGTTATTTTCATCTATCTTTATAGTTTGAAGAAAAAAGAGGTAAAAAAATTAAGGGAGCAAATCGAAATTTGGTCAGATACCACGTATCATATTAATGCGGCTGGTGATATGGCCTTTCAAACGCTACCTATTGGTATTATGATCTATGATAAGGATTATAATATTAAATGGTTTAATGATTATGCCCAAAAATGTTTAAAGAAAAGCTTAAAGGACGTACCTTTAAGTGAGATTAGTCCGGATTTAAAGGAATTCGTTTTAGGAAATGAAAAAAGTTTTGTTTTAAAAGACGGTGGACAAACCTATGAATTTAGTTTAAAGAAAGATAATAAAATTTTATATTTCTTTGATACAACGAAAGAAACGGAATTAAAAACCAGGTATTTAAATCGTAATATTGCGATTGGTATTATTGTTGTTGATAACTTAGAAGAAAGTTTAAAACGTTATGATGTTCAAGATAAGACTACTATTAGTGGGCAAATTTTAGGTGAAATTTCTAATTGGGCGCAGTCCTACAATTGTTTTTTCCAAAGTATAGATGATGATCGCATTTTAATTATTACAGACCGGGAAGAACTAACTAAGATGATAGATGATAAATTTGTAATTTTAGATCGCATTAGAGATTTATCTAAAGCTAGTCGATTAAAAACTACGATTAGTGTTGGTATTGCTTCTTATGATTTAAAGCCAAATGAAGTTGGTGATTTAGCCTTAAATGCGGTTGAATTGGCCGAAAAACGGGGTGGCGACCAAGCGGTTGTTAACATTCAAGGTGCCAAAATTCAATATATTGGTGGACAGGTTAATGCCTTAGAAAAAAATACTTTGGTAGCGGTTAGAATGCAAACCAATTCTCTAAGAGAACTAGCTGATTCTTATGAAAAAGTTTTGATTATGGCTCATGATAAGGCAGATTGTGATGCTTTTGGTTCTACTATTGGGGCCTTGCGGTTAGTTGGTAGTTTTGGTGCTAATGCTAAGATTGCTTTAGAGTATGACAATTTAGATGTTACAGCTAAAAAAGCTTACGATTTATTAATTGCTGAGCAACCTGATTTTGTGGATAATATTTTAGATGAAGCTAGGGCGTTAAATTACCTCAATTCTAATACTTTATTGGTTGTTTGTGATACGCAATCACCTAACTTAGTTATGTTTAAATCAATTATTAGTAAAGCTATGCATGTGGCAGTTATTGATCACCACCGGGTTGGTGATGTTGATTTTACTAATGTTGAAATGAGTTATGTTGAAACTTACTCCTCTTCAACAGTAGAACTTATTAGTGAAATGTTTATGTTTGCTCCTAGCCCAAAAATCTCAGCTATTGAGGCAACACTAATGCTTTGTGGTATGGTTGTTGATACTAATTACTTCACTTATCGGGCGGGATATCGAACCTTTGAAGTTGCTTCCACATTAAAGGAAAATGGCGCCGATATGGTAAAAGTTAGACGTGTCTTACGTGATTCATATAATTCAGAAAAAGAAATATCTGAAGCGGTGGTTAAGAGCGAAATTGTCTTTAATCATTTTGCGGTTGCTTTAATTGATAAGATTTATGATGATAGAACAATATTAGCTAAAATATCTGATCGTTTACTTACAATAGAAGGAGTAGATGCTAGCTTTACCTTAGCTTATCTTGCAGAAGATGAGGTGGCTATTTCAGCTCGGAGCTTAGATAGTGTCAATGTTCAAATTATCATGGAAGAAATGGGTGGCGGTGGTCACTTACAAGCAGCTGCTTGTCAAATTAAGGATAAAAATATTAATGAAGTTAAAGAACTTTTATTACAAATATTAAAACGGGATTATGATGTAGAAGGTGAAGAAAAAATGAAGGTTATTCTTTTAAAGGATGTTAAAGGTAAAGGTAAGAAAGATGAAATTCTTGAAGTTAATAATGGCTATGGTAATTTCTTAATTAACAACGGAGATGCCATTTTATGTAATGATGCTAATTTAAAACAATTAGAGGAAAACAAGAAGCAAGAAGCTATTGATAAAGAAAATAGAAGAAATGTTTTATTAAAATTAAAAGATGAAATAGAAGCCAAAACGGTAACTATTTATATTAAACAAGGAGCAGATGGCAAGCTATTTGGTCATGTAACTTCTAAACAAATAGTTGATGAGTTTGATGCTCAAAATGGTATTCGCTTAGATAAAAGAAAACTAGAATTACCAGCTGACATTAACGCTATTGGTATTTATCAAGCTAGTGTGAATTTAGATAAGGATATCCAAGCTACCTTCCAAATCAACGTTGTTGGCTGCTAGGGAGTAGGGCTATGCAAAATATAGTTGTTCCAGCTAATGTTGAAGCTGAGCGGAGTTTACTAGGAGCTATCTTACTAGATTATACAATTTTGAATAAGGTTGAGGGTAGACTATACGATAGGGATTTTTATGAACCACGTAATAAGGTTATCTTTAACTCTATGTTAGACCTTTTCCGTGATGGTAAGAATATTGATATTACGAGTTTAATTAGTGATTTAGAAACTAAGGGTAACCTAACTAAAGCTGGTGGATATGAATATATTTCTAGCTTAGCTGATATTGGCTATTCTACTAGTAATGCTGATACCTATATTCAATTTATTGAAGATGCTAGTTTAAGAAGAGATGCCTTAAAATTATTACAAACTCTAACGGAACGGGGCTATCGTTCAGATAATACTACACAGTCTTTCTTAGAGGATATGGAACGCAGTGTTTTCGATCTTTCTAAAAGACGTAAGATTGGTACCTTTACAAGTATTAAAGATATTACCGGTACAGTTTTAGCTAATGCGGAAGCTCAATCAAGGCAAAAGGAAAATGTGGTTGGCTTAAAAACAGGCTTTCATGAATTAGACAAATACACCTTAGGCTTTCAACCAGGTCAATTGATAATACTAGCTGCCAGACCAGCAATGGGTAAATCAGCGATGGCAATTAATTTAGCTTGCAATGTTGCCAGCAAAAATTTAAAAGGTAAAGCGACCTGTGCTATTTTCTCTTTAGAAATGCCACAAGAACAATTGGTAGAAAGAATGATTGCGTCTGACAGCAAAATTAGCTTAAAAAGCATTAAAACGGGTTTCTTAAAGGATCCAGAGTGGATTCGTATTCAAACAGCTTGTACACGTTTAAATAGCTTAAATATATATTTTAGTGATGAAACGGATTTAACAGTAGCAAAAATTAAATCTGTTTGTCGACAATTAAAGGAACTTAACGGCTTAGATTTTGTGGTTATTGATTACTTACAGCTTATTAGCTCTGATGGTGGGAGATCAACTGTTGAGGAAGTCTCACGTATATCTCGTTCCTTAAAACTAATGGCCCAAGAATTAAATATTCCAGTTATGGCCTTATCACAATTATCAAGAGCGGTAGAAAAAAGAGATGATAAGCACCCAATGATGGCAGACTTGCGTGATTCAGGTAGTATCGAGCAGGATGCTGATATTGTCATGTTTTTATATCGTGATGATTACTATAATAAAAATTCTACCCGTAAGGGTGAGGCAGACCTAATAATTGCTAAAAACCGTAGTGGACAAACTACAGAAGAAGATGGTATTCCATTAATGTTTAATGGTGCTTTCTCTAATTTTTCCGAAAAAACAGAATAAAAATGAGGTTTATTTATGAATGATCGTTTAGAATTAATGGAAAAAAGATATGAAGAACTACAAGAATTAATGCAAGATCCAGAAGTAGTAATGAATGTTAAACTGGTTACTAGTTATGCTAAAGAGGCAAGGGGTCTTGAAGATGTAGTCAAATTATATCGTGAAGAAAAAAAGCTAAATGATAGTTTAGCTGATTTAAAAGAAATGAAAAAAGAAAGCGATCCTGAAATTGTAGCAATGGCAGAAGAAGAGTATGACAATGCTGTTAAAAGGATTGCCGAAATAGAAGAGGAAATAAAAGTTTTATTACTACCTAAAGACCCTAATGACGAGAAAAACGTTATTATGGAAATTAGAGGAGCAGTTGGTGGCGATGAAGCTAATATATTTGCTGGTGACTTATATAGAATGTATTCTAAATACGCCGAATCTAAGGGTTGGAAAATTGAGGTTTTAGATGCTGTCTATTCTGAAATGGGTGGCTATTCCTCCATTCAATTTATGGTTAAGGGTGAAGGTGCTTATTCCTTCTTAAAATATGAGTCTGGCGGACATAGAGTTCAAAGAGTTCCGCAAACCGAGTCCCAGGGTCGTATTCATACATCAGTTGCTACGGTTTTAGTTATGCCAGAGGCTGAAGAAATTGATTTTGAGCTTGATATGAATGATTGTAGAATTGATACTTTCTGTTCTTCAGGTCCAGGTGGACAAGGGGTAAACACAACTTATAGTGCAGTTAGAGTTACCCACATTCCAACTGGTATTGCGGTTGCTTGTCAAATTCATCGTTCTCAGCATGAAAATAAAGCAGCGGCTATTCAACTATTAAAGACAAGAATTTATAACCAAATGTTGGCTGAAAAAGAAGAAAAAGAAGGTAACACACGTAAATCTCTAGTTGGTCATGGTGAGCGTAGTGAAAAAATTAGAACCTATAACTACCCACAAAACCGGGTTACAGATCATAGAATCGGCTTTACTATTAACCGCCTTGATGTCATAATGGAAGGCAAGTTAGATTTAGTAATTAATGAATTAATTAATGCTGATCAAAAGGCTAAGCTTGAGGCCGAAATGCAATGATTTTAAATAAATTTATTAAGCAAAAACAAGAAGAAGCTTTAAAATGTAATAAAGAAGATAGTGCAGTTATCTTTTTACTAGAATATGTACTAGGTCTATCAGCTACTGAGATGTTTAATCAACTATTCTCAGAAATTAAAGAAGATGATGTAGCTAAATTTGATGAATTATTTAATCTTTACTTATATCACAATAAGCCCATTCAATATTTAGTTGGTAAAACTACTTTTTATGGCTATGAGTTTATTGTTAATAGTGATGTTCTAATTCCTCGCTTTGAAACAGAGGAACTAGTAGAAAATATATTATATCGTTATGATAAATATTTTAAGGGTCAGAATTTAGATGTTGTAGATATTGGGACAGGTTCAGGTTGTATTGCGATTAGTCTAGCCCTAGAAGAACCTCATCTAAAATTAACAGCTACCGACATTTCGGCCAAAGCTTTGGCAGTGGCTCAAGAAAATGCCCAAAAGTTGAAGGCGAACGTAGTATTTTTAGAAGGTGATATGTTAGCACCTCTAACTAAAAAATATGATATCATCGTCTCTAATCCCCCTTATATTCCAAGCGTGGAAAAGGTTGATACGCTTGTAGTTGATAATGAGCCAAATATCGCTTTGTTTGGCGGTAATGACGGATTAAAATTTTATCAAATTATTTTAAGTGAGGCTCATAAATATCTTAAAGATAGAGCTATGATTTGTTTTGAACATGGCTATGATAAGAAAAAGGAAATTGAGGATTTAGCCCATAAGTATTTTCCAACCGCTAGGGTAGAAACACTAAAGGATTTAGAGGGAAAGGACCGGATGAGCTTTATCTATATAGGTGAATTTAATGAATAATATTTTAATTTTTCCTACAGATACAGTTTATGGCATTGGCTGTCGGATTACTGATCAAGCCGGTGTTGAAGAGATTTATGCAATTAAGCATCGCGATCGCAATAAGCCTTTAGCGGTTTTATGTGCTTCTTTAGCGCAAATTGAAAGCATTGCGGAAGTTAATTTAGCAGCTAAAAAGTTGATTGAGACTTTTTTGCCAGGACCACTAACCTTAATTTTAAAGGCTAAACCTAATTTTACTAATGAAACGGGGTTAAAAACTATAGGGGTACGTATTCCTAAGGCTGATTTAGCCCTTAGTATTTTAGCTAGTGAAGGACCGATGTTTGTTACTAGTGTTAATGAAAGTGGCGAAACGAGCTTAGATGATTATGCAACTATAGTTAAACAATATGGTGACAAGGTTAAAAAAATTTATCCTAAAGATAATGTTTCTAGCCATTTACCATCATCAGTTGTTGATTTTACTAGCCCAGAAATTAAAATTTTACGGCAAGGCGCGATTACTTTAGAAGAAATCAAACAATGTTTAGGAGGGACTTATGCAAATTGTTGATAATTATATTGAAAAGTTGATGACTTCAAAACCAAACGAACCATTATGGAATATTGAACAAATTAGACAAGGTAAAAAACCACATTGGAATTATATAGATGGTTGTATGATGAATTCTTTAATGGCTTTGTACGAGGTTACAGGGGATAAGAAGTATTTAAATTTTGTTAAAAATTATGTTGATTATTATGTAAGTGAAGATGGTACATCCATTTTGGGTTACAATAAAGAAAATTATTCGACCGATGATGTGGCAGAATCACGCATTTTATTTGATTTGTATAAGTATTTTGGTGAGGAAAAATATAAAAACGCCATTGACCTAACCTACTCCCAAATCTTAACTCATCCACGGACTAAGGAAGGTAACTTTTGGCATAAAAAGATATACCCTAATCAAGTTTGGCTCGATGGTTTATATATGATGCAAGTTTTTTATATGCGTTATGAAACGACATTTAATGGCTATAAAAATTATGCTGATATCAAAAAACAATATAAAAACGTGCATGATATTATGTTTAATTCTAAAAAAGGCCTTCACTATCATGGCTACGATTCTTCAAGAGAATCATTCTGGTGTGATAAAGAAACGGGCTTATCTAAAAACTTCTGGTTAAGAGCCTGTGGTTGGCATATGGTAAGCCTAGTTGATATTTTAGGCTATATGGATGAACAAATCTATGAAGATTATGCTTTTTATAAAGCTTTATTAAAAGAAACAGTTGATGGTATCTTGCAGTATTTAGATAAAGATAATAATATGTTCTACCAAGTAATTGATAAGGGCAGTAAAGAGGGTAACTATCTTGAGACTAGTGGTTCAGCTATGGTAGCTTATACTATTTTAAAAGGTGTAAGACTAAGAGCTTTACCAGAACGCTACCAAGAAATAGGCTTAAAGATATTTGATGGTATTTGTGCTAAGTATTTAACGGATAAGAATGGCGACCTAAATTTAGGTGGTATTTGTCTTGTAGCCGGGTTAGGCCCAGAAAATAATAGAAGAAGAGATGGAACTTTTAAGTATTATATTTCTGAACCTGTAGTAGAAAATGATGCTAAAGGTGTTGGACCATTTATTATGGCCTATACCGAGGTAATAAGAATTAGAAATTAATTAAAAGGGAGATTAAATGCACAAGAGGCTTTAATCTTCTCTTTTCATATTTAGCTAATTTCATAGTTTAATTACATAAGCCTAAATAAAAAAGTAATTTACTAAAGGTGACAAAATAAAGTAAACTTAATAATAAAAAAATAAAATTTGTTGAAATTTATCTTTTATAAAATTTAATTCATTTTTTTGATTAAAATTAGCTAAAATAGAATATAATTCGTATAAATACAAAAAAATCGAAATATTATACAAGAAATAGCACCTTAAACGCCTTAATAATTTGTGTAAGAAAACGCTTTCTTTGTAGAAAAAGCAAAAAAATATATTGAAAAAAATGAAAACGGTCTATATAATAAATGTTAAACTTTAAAATGATAAACAAGTGATTTTATTGTTTAAATTTTGCTATCTCTCAGCAATTTAATATGAGAGGATTATTAGAAAGGAGAAATTATGAAAGAACTGTTAAAAAAATTAGCTTTAGTTGGATTAGTTGCGGTTTCTCTAACTGGTATCGTCGCTTGTAAAGATAATTCGACTCCAACACCAAATCCAGATCCAACTCCAACTCCAACACCAAATCCAGAACCAACTCCGGATCCAGAACCAGAACCAAAACCTGTTACTCCAGCTACTGGTGCATATTCTTATGTTGCTTCTAGCTATGAGGATAGAACTGAAATTTTGGGTGTTCTAGAAAAATATGCTGTAGATAATCAATTGACTGGTATTACTTTATACGAAGATGGAGGCTACGTAATGTACGCTGACAATATCGTAAAGGGTACAAATAGTTATATTCCAGGTTACGGCTTTGGTGTAATTGAGGAAGGTTCTATCAATGCACCATTAAAAGGCGAAACAAATTCTGCATATCAATATTATTACCACACTTATCAATCATCTAACCCTAACACTATCAACTACATGAATGATAAAGGTAGTGTTGTTGGCGATATTATAGGCTATGTAAGTGGTTCATTCTGGTCAACTAGAATGAATGAAACAAAAGATGGTTATGAATGGTATAATATGTTAGCAAAAACTAAACCTATCGCTGTTAATGCTGATAGTAATGGTTTAGCTACAACTTATAAGTTTGCTTTAAAGACTGGTAAAGATGGTTTCAAATATTCAACATTATCTACTAATTCAGTTTTAGCAAAATATAATGGTATGCCTGTTCAAGCAGAAGATTACCTAAATGGCTTTAAATTATTATTAACACAAGCTAATGGTATGGCTCGTGGTGCTGAACAACTAGATGGTGCTGGTTCAATCAAAGGTACACAACAATACTATAACTCTAGTGCTAATGGCTATAATGAAACAGCATGGCAAAATGTTGGAATCAAGTTAAGTGAAGAAAACGGTGATACTTACATGACTGTAGAATTCAACTTACCTACATCTCAATTCTATGCTATGTATTATTTAGCAAGTTCATTATATGCTCCAATTCCAAGTTCATTTATGCCTGATTTAGAAGCTGTAAGTGGTACAACTTTTGCTAAAGCATATGGTAACATGACAAATAATGGTTTAACTCCAGTTGATACTTTCTTATCTACTGGTCCATATGTACTGGAAGCTTGGAATGCTCAAGAAATTGTAATGAAGAAAAATACATATTATTTTGAAAGTGGAAGATTTAATATTCAAGGTTTACACTTTGCAATTTTACCTTCTGCTACATCTGACCCTAATGCTGCATTTAATGAATTCCTTGCAAATAAGTTATCAAGCGTAGGTATTCCAAAAGATAAATTATCTGAATATAAGAGTGATCCTCGTACAACTACAACAATAGGTAGTACAACTACTAAATTAAATGTTAATACTTGTACACCAGAAGAATGGGCATACTTATTTGGTAAGAACGGTACAATTGAACAAAATCAAGAAAGTGATTACTACAAAGTAGAACCTGCTATGTCTAACGAAGATTTCGTAAGAGGTTTAAGTTATGCAATTGATCGTGTAAGCTATGCTGCAACAATGGGTATTACTCCTTCAATTAACTACTTTGGTTCTTCATATATGTCAGATCCAGAAAATGGTATCATTTATAACAACACAGAAGCTCATAAGAACGCAATTGCTGATTTAGTTGCTGGTACTGATGGATATGGTTATAGTGAAGAATTAGCTATTCAATCATTCAAGAAGGCAGCTGCTGATTTAATCGCATCAGGTGCTTATAAAGTTGGCGATACTATTACTCTAGATATTGTATGGCAATCTCAAACTAACGTTGACCAAACTGGTAAGCAAGTTCAAGACTTCTGGAAGAAGGCTTGGGATGCTGCTGGTACAGGTTTAAAGTTAGAGTTCAATGATATTGTTCCAAATGATTGGCAAGATGCTTATTACGAATATATGATGAGAGGTAGATTTGACCTCGGTTACGGTGGTATTAATGGTAATCCTTTGAATCCATTGAACTTCCTAGAAGTATTAAAGAGTGATAATTCTTCTGGCTTCACTTTAAACTGGGGTCCTAATACTAATGAAGTATCAACAGAAATAGAATATGATGGTTGCTATTGGTCATTTGATGCATTATGGCAAGCTGCTGAAACTGGTGGTTATTTCGAAAATGGTGTTTATACTGATTCTTACACAGTATCTTTAAATCCAAACTCAGTAGTTATGAATGCGGATGGTTCAGCAACTATTACAGTTGATGTATCAATGGTTTCAGGTGTTGAAAACGTTGAAGTTTCATTTGACAAGGCTGTAATCTTCGGCTATGCTGATGCTGCTGGTCAAGAATATCAAGAAGAACAAGTAACTTCAGCTGTATTAAGTGAAGATAAGAAAACAATTGTAGTAACGTTAAGTAAAGAATTAGTTGATAAATATAAAGCTTGTGGAACTCCACTAGGTTATGATCAAAATGGTGAAGTAACTGCTATTGGTATTGATTTCTATTTCAATACAGTAGTATTTGGTATTTCAGCATCTGATTTAACAAGTTTATATGTTGGCTTAAACTAATAGATAATACTTAGCTCAGTGAATTATTGAAAATTAAGATTCGACTTTTACGCTCGAATCTTAATTTTCTTTTTTACAAAAAGTAGAAGATGAGACTAAATGTCTTGATTTGTTCTTCTATTTTTTGTAAGATAATGTTAAATATATAAAGGAGTGAGTACTAAATGGGAAAGTACGTTTTAAAGAGAGTTATTTTAGCACTTGTCACGGCTTTTATCATTCTTTCTTTGACTTTTATTTTAATGCATTTATTGCCTTTTACTAAACCAGTCGGAAATGATAATGCGCAATTTTCATACTATATGAAACAAGTTGCTCTAGGTTATGTTTACGATAGAAGAATCGAAACGCCTGCCTTAGGCGAATTATTATGGCATTATGAGGACTCCACAAAAGTTAATCACTATTTTTATGAGGTTCCAGTAATGACACAATATGTTAGATGGTTAGGAAATATCGTAACTAAGTGGGATTGGGGTGCTTCCGTTTCTATTGCTCCAGAACTATCAGCATCAACTATTATTAACCAAAGATTATGGATATCTGTAAGTGTAAATATTATTTCGGTTATAATTGCTGTTCCTATTGGTATTGCTTTTGGTGTATGGGCTGCTTTAAAGAAAAATAAGCCAACAGATCATATAATTTCAACATCAGTTATGATTTTTATATCTGTTCCAAGTTTCGTATTGATTACATTTATTATGTTGATTTTTTGCTATAATTTATCTTGGTTACCAACACAATGGCCAACCAATTCTGCTAACGTTACTCAACGAATTTTAGGTTATATTGTTCCAGTATTTTGTTTGTCTTTTGGTTCAATATGTGGTTATTGTAGATTTACAAGAGCTGAACTTTGTGAAGTTATGTCTAGTGAATACCTATTATTAGCTAGAACTAAGGGTTTGACTAAGAGTCAATCAATTTTACGTCACGCTTTACGTAATGCCATGGTTCCAATTGTTCCATCTATTTTAGCAGAATTTATTGGTATTTTTGGTGGTTCTATGATCCTAGAACAATTGTATGGTATACCAGGAATTGGTAGCTTATTCGTAACAGCTATTTCAGCTAAAGATTATAACGTACTATTTGTCGATATGGCTATATTTACAACTATGGGTTTATTAGCTAGTGTTATATTAGATATTTCATACGGATTTATCGATCCTAGAATTAGAATGGGGGCGAAAAAATAATGCAAGATAACAAAATATTTGATGCTAAAGGTAATGAAATAAAAGTTACTCAAGATGATTTCAAATTATGTCAATCAGATGTTAAAATTCATGATGTCAAATTCGAAACTCGCCCAACTACCTTTTTCAAGGATGCCTTAAAAAGATTTAGAAAAAACAAATCTTCTGTTGTGGCAACTTTTATCATTGGCTTTTTAATCATAATGGCTATTTTTGTTCCAATTTTTTCACCATATGATATTAAGACAACCTCAGTAGAAGAGTCTTTATTGCCACCAAAATTATTTGAGGCTGGTACAGGTTGGTGGGATGGAACTAAGAGCTATACTCATATTCCTTATGATGTAGCTACAGAAGCACCTTCAGGTTTTAAGGGTGATTCAGTAATTAAATACACTAATAGTGTAGAAGAATATATTAACGTAACCAATGCCAGTGCGCATGGTGGCTATTATATTATTCAAAATAATAAGGGCTTAAATATGACTGGTAGCGCCGATGACAATCTTATTTATTTCCAACCATATGTTTTATTTGATTTTAATACTAATCAAAATTATTCTGTTAAAATTAATTTTATGTCTGAAGATAATGTCTATAGTTCAAAATTAGGTGAATATAGAATTATTCTTACATATAAAGATATTTATGATAATGAACAAATTGTGATTTTAAAAGATTGGTCTAAGGATTATGGCGAAGTCGCAATTAATATTACAGAAGCTATTAAGAGTCAAGCTAATTTAATGGGTAATACGTTAAATGATGCTCGTTTTAGAATTCAACTTAAACCTATTAGTGGACAAACTACATATTTTGGCTTTGAAAGTTTAGTTTTTGAGACTGATGCTACTGGTACAGCTCAAGAAGCATTTGAAAATTATAGTATTACGGATGCTAACTATAGTGTTGCTTTAGGTCGTTTAACAGATGGCTCTTTCCCAGTTGGATACTGGCAATCTACAGGTGATAAACGTATTTATCAAGCAGCTATAACTTATGTTGATTTTGTCTATGATGTGTATAAAGCAACTTTAGGTGATCTTGATAGACAAGTTGGTAAGACTAGAATGGATACCTATATCCTTAATGGTTGGTGTGAATATGACTACACAGTTGGCCCATCATCTTTCAAGGTCTTAGATTCTGAAAAATGTCCAGTTCTTGAAGTTTATTCTCAACAAAGTGTCAATGTTGGTGGTAACACATCATATACTCTTGATTGTAAAGTAACTAATTACAAGTATTTAGGCTATAGCAGTATGCCAAAATATATTTTCGGCTCAACTAATGAAGGTTATGATATGTTTACTTATGCTTTCAATGGTCTGCGTACATCTTTAATTTTAGCAATTGTTTCTAGTGCAATTTGTATGATTTTTGGTGTATGTTGGGGTTCTATCTCTGGTTATTTTGGTGGAAACGTGGATTTAATTATGGAGCGTTTCTGTGAAATCATTAGTGGTGTACCTTGGATTGTTGTTATGACACTTACTATTTTGTTATTAGGAAATAACATTATCACGTTTGGTTTAGCACTTTGTTTAACTGGTTGGATAGGCGTAGCAGGTAGAACGAGAACCCAATTTTACCGGTTTAAGGGCCGTGAATATGTCTTAGCAAGTAGAACCTTAGGTGCAAGTAATAAACGTCTAATCTTTAGACACATTTTACCAAACTCTTTAGGAACTATTGTTACTTCATCAATTTTAATGATTCCAAGTGTAATCTTTAGTGAAGCAACATTGTCATATTTGAACTTAGGTTTACAAGGTGTAGATTCATTTGGTTTAGTATTATCTAAAAACCAACAATATTTAGCTACATCTCCAATGCTTGTTGTTTTCCCAGCTATAATTGTATCTTTACTAATGATATCATTTAACTTATTTGGTAATGGTTTACGTGATGCCTTAAATCCATCATTGAAAGGAAGTGAATAGAATGGCAAATGAAAAGATTTTAGATGTTAAAAATCTAGAAATTTCTTTCAAAACGGATAATGGTTTGGTTAGAGCTGTTAGGGGGGTGTCATTCGATCTTCACAAAGGAGAAACACTTTGTATAGTTGGTGAATCAGGTTCAGGTAAATCAGTTACTTCTAAAGCTATTATGGGTATACTTGCCAATAATGCAGTGGTAGATAATGGTAGTATCATGTATAATGGTGAGGATTTGTTAGAGATTTCCGAAGAAGAATTCCATAAGATTAGGGGTCATAGAATTGGTATGATTTTCCAAGACCCATTATCTAGTTTGAACCCAATTATGAGAATTGGTAAACAAATCACAGAAGCTACTATTTTAAATGGTAATAAATTAAAACGTCTTTATAGTGATAATATTTCTCAAGAATTAATTGCTTACAAGAATGCTATTACTAAAAAAGATAATGCTATTACAAAGACTAAACGTGATTTAGAAAAGGAGCTAACGGCCATCAAAGCCAATGAGTCTTTACCAGCTGATAAGCGCAAAGAACAAATCGCTAAAGCCAAAAGTGTTGCTAAGGCTAGTATTAAGACTGCTAAAACAGAATTTAAAGCTAAATTACCTACTTTAAAATCTGATTTAAAAGTATCTAAGAGTAAGGCTAGAGTAGTTGTTAAAGATTATAAGAATAAGGTTCAAAAAGCTTATAAGGAAGACATCGTTAAATTAAATGCTGATGTTTTAGCACAAATCAAGGAATTAGATGCTCAATATTCAAAATTAATTGCTGGTGCCAGTGATGAAGAAAGTCTAAAAAAGCTTAAAAGTGAATATAAGGCTAAAGTACGAGAACAAAAAGATAGAATTGCAAATCGTAAATCTGAATATATTGATAGTCTAAAAATAACTCATAAAGAAGCTAAACGTAGAGCTTTAGAAATAATGAAGGAAGTAGGTATCCCATTACCAGAAAAAAGATTTAAACAATATCCGTTTGAATTTTCTGGTGGTATGAGACAAAGAATTGTAATAGCTATTGCTTTAACAGCTACGCCAGAAATATTAATATGTGATGAGCCTACTACAGCATTAGATGTTACAATTCAAGCTCAAATTTTGGAATTGATTAAAAAGATTCAAAAAGAGCGGAATATCGCTTGTATTTTCATTACACACGATTTAGGTGTTGTGGCTAACTTAGCTGATAGAGTAGCAGTAATGTATGCTGGAAAAATTGTCGAATATGGTAATGCTGATGAAATATTCTTTGAACCAAAGCATCCATATACTTGGGCTTTATTATCATCTATTCCAGATATTGATAGTAAGGAACGTCTAGATGCTATTCCTGGTACTCCACCTAATATGATTTATCCACCTAAAGGTGATGCCTTTGCATTAAGAAGTAAGTATGCTATGAAGATTGATTTTGAATATGAACCACCATTCTTCAAAGTTAGTGATACGCACTATGCAGCAACTTGGCTTTTACATAAGGATGCACCTAAGGTAGATATGCCATCAATTGTACGTGATCGTATTGATATTGCCTTGTCTAAGGTAACAGAAAGCGACTATGTTAAGTTGAGTCCAGCTATTCAAGCTAAATATGATAAAGAGTATCGTAATAAAAATAAAAAGGTGGTGACAGCAAATGAGTAATAAATCAAAATCAGGGGATTTTAATCTTGATGAAGAGTTAAGAAGTAATATTGCTGCCAATGAAGAAGGAACACCTATTTCTGATGATCATGAAGATGAAAAAATAGTTGAAGAAAAACTTCAAGAGGATATATCTGAACAAGGTACATCAGCTGATTTAGAGCTAGATGCAAAAAAACTTAGAGCTAGAAGAATGGCTGAGAAAAAACGTCAAATTTTAGAGAACAAACGGGATGCTAAGGAACATGCTGAACGAGTTTACAAAGAATTAGATGCTAAATTAGCTGTTTTAAAGAAAGAATTAGATGCTGCTAAAAAGGTTGTTGAAGATTCTGAAAGCAAAAATAAAAGAATAGCTGCTTATAAGGAAAAACTTGCTAGTTTAAAGAGTAAGTATGATAGCCAAAAGCAAACTTATTTAGCTGAAATTAAAAAGATAAAACAATCTGTTTTAGCTAATGATATTAAGGATGGTAAAGTTTATAACGTTGAAAAGCAACTTGCTCAACTTAAGTATGAGTATGATACGGATTGCCAAAAGGCTAAGATTGATTCAAAGAGTGAACGCCAAGTTAAGATTGATGAAATCAAAGCTCAAATCAAATCAGCAATCAAAGATGCTAGAAAAAAGGTTAAAACTTATAAATTAACAGAAGAAGAAATAAAATATGGAATTTCTTCTAAGTTGAAAAGACGTCCTGAATTAATTAATAGTGATGTATTATTATCAGTTAGAAATTTAAAGCAATTTTTCTTCTTTGGTAAAGGTCCTAGTAGGACTAAATTAAAGGCTGTTAGTAACGTTTCATTTGATGTTCATAAGGGTGAATGTTTTGGTATAGTTGGTGAATCTGGTTGTGGTAAGACTACAACTGGTCGTTCTATCATTAAACTATATGATATTACATCAGGTTCTATTTATTACAAAGGTTATCGGATCTCCGCTGGTAATAGATGGAATAGAAAAGAAATTAAATTTACTAACATCCGTAAAAAAGCTAAGTTAAAAGAATTACGTTTAGAATATACTAATAATCTTAAGGCATTAGATAAAAATGCTAGTGATTATGATGCCAAACTAAACAAGCTTAAACAAACATATAAAAATGAGCGTTATAAAGCCATTAACTTTGCAAAGAACATTTATTATGTGCAAAAAGAGAAAATCAAACAGATTAAATATGATAATTCTCATTGCCCACGCAAATTGGTTAATGAGATTCAAATGATTTTCCAAGATCCAGTAGATTCACTAGATCCACGTATGACAGTTGAAGATATTATTCAAGAAGGTTTAAGAATTCAAGGTCATCACAATAAAGTGGAAAATCATAAAAAGGTTGTTGAGATGCTTGAGAAGGTTGGTTTAGTGGAGGACCATGCCTCTCGTTATCCACATGAATTTAGTGGTGGTCAACGTCAACGTATAGGTATTGCTAGAGCTTTGGTTATGAATCCTCAATTACTAATTTGTGATGAACCTATTAGTGCACTAGATGTTTCTATTAGAGCTCAAATTATTAACCTTTTAAATGATTTAAAGGATGAATTAGGCTTAACAATTATCTTTATTGCTCATGACCTATCAGTAGTTAAATATTTCTGTAATCGAATTGCTGTTATGTATTTTGGTAAACTAGTAGAGCTAGCAGATAGTGATGAATTATTCAAAAACCCACTTCATCCATATACAAAATCATTGTTATCAGCAATACCAAAGCCAAACCCAATTACAGAAAAAACGCGGGAAAGAATTATTTATAATCCAGCAGAGGCTCATGATTACTCTGTTGAAAAACCAGAATTACGTGAAATTAAAAAAGGTCACTTCATTTATTGCAGCCCTTCCGAATTTGCTAAGTATAAGAAGGAATTAGTCGATTAATGTTTGCCAAAATTAAAAGTCCCTGGTATAAGTATTTAATCTTAACTATTGTTGGAGTTTTATTAATTATTATTAGTGTTGCTACTCATGATGCTTGGACCATTTATATCTATTATACAGATGGCTTTTTATTAGCCGGGGTTGTATTGATTTTATTAGGTGGTCTATCATTTGTGACCTCTCAAGGAGCATTTGATATTTTTAGTTATTTGGGTACCAAACGTAATAACAATGGTAAAAAATTAACATTAGCTGAATATAGTGAAGTTATGCGGGAAGAAAGACAAAATAAGGGGTATGTTTTTATGCCATATATCCTTGTCGGAATATCATTTTTAGTAGTTGGTATAATTATGCTTTGTTTTGTTTAAAGCTTTAGACTAATAGTAATTAAATAGTCAAAAAGAGTACTACCATTTGAACTGAGTTCTGTCGAGTAGTACTCTTTTATTCTATAAAAAAACCCCTAATCTTTTAGAATTAGGAGTAAATTAAAATTTAATTAGCTATTAATAGCGACCAATACCCATTTTATGATAAACTTTTTGCAGTTTGCGGGAAGCATAGTGATAAGCTAGGTCACGGCCGGAATTTAAAATTAAATCTAGATCGCTAGAGTTAATATAATAATTATATTTTTCTTGAATCTTACTTAGGAAATCACCAACAATATTAGCTAAATCTTCTTTAAATACTTGGTAGTTACTATTAGCATATTTAGTCTCTAAATCAGCAATGCTTTCATTTGTTAAAGAACTATAAATAGTTAATAAATTAGAAACACCAGGTTTGTTTTCTACATCGTATCTAATAGAACCTTCACTATCAGTGATGGCGCTTTTGATTTTCTTTTTAGCTACATTAATATCATCCAAAATAGAGATAAAAGCTTTAGGATTAGAGTCAGATTTACTCATTTTTTTGCTTGGATCAACTAAAGACATAACTCTAGCACCAGTTTTTAAAATATATGGTTCAGGTAGCTTAAAGGTTTCCCCATACTTATTATTAAAACGACTAGCTAGATTACGGGTTATTTCTAGATGTTGTTTTTGATCTTCACCAACTGGCACTAAATCAGTGTCATAAAGCAAAATATCAGCAGCCATCAATGGTGGGTAGGTTAAGAGTCCGGCTGAAACACCATCTGTTTGTTTTTGTTTTTTATCTTTGAATTGAGTCATTCTTTCTAACTCACCAATGTAAGAATTACATTCCATAACCCAACCTAATTGATTGTGACAAGGAACTTCAGATTGAATAAACATGTGTGCTTTATTTAAATCAAGGCCACATGCTAAAAATAAAGCGGCTAACTCCTTAATGTTATGTCTTAATGCTACTCTATCTTGAGGGACTGTAATAGCATGTAAATCGGCAATAAATACTAATAATTCAACGTCCTCTTCGTTTTGTAAGGCGAGTAGTGGACGAATAGCCCCTAAATAATTACCAAGAGTGATATGTCCTGATGGTTGAATACCAGTTAAAATACGTTTCATGATGAAAACCTCCTTAAAATAAAAAAAGCGGCGCCTCCGAAGGACGCTGCCGCGTGGTACCACCTTTATTCTAGTATAAACATACTAGCACTTATGACTATAATGTAGTCAACTTATCTCCGGATGTCCAATTCATTTAAAAGATAGTATGATTTTGCACCAACCAATCATTCTCTATAAGCAAATCCTCTAAACTATTTCATCTTTCATCGACAGGAAAATTATAGCATAAATATTTTAATTATTAAATACTTATAGTAAACTTTTTTGAAACATGCTATAATAAAGAAGTGGTGATTAAAGTGGTTAAAATATATACAACAAATAGTTGTGCTTCTTGTCGGAAGGCCATTAAATGGTTTAAGGAGCATAATATTCCTTATCGTGAAGTTAATTTTTTTAATACCCCTATTACTAGGGAAGATATAATGCAAATGCTAGAAAATACAGAAGAAGGATTTGAAGATATTATTTCCACTCGTTCTAAAGTTTTTGCTGAGTCTAAGCTCAATTTAGAGGATATGAAATTTAATGAATTAGTTGATTTCATCATTAAGAATCCAAGTGTTTTAAAAAGACCAATTATTATTGATGATCATAAAATGCAAGTTGGCTATAATGATGAAGAAATTAGAACCTTTATTCCGCGTGAATTACGGCGTCAATGGGTTTGCAATCAAGATTATGATGAATGTGCTTATACAAAAGAATTAAAATATATTTTGAATAAGGATAATAAAAGGGGCTGTAAAGAAACCTAGGTTTTGATAAACCTACAATTAGGTTGACTTTACAGTCCCTTTTTAGTACTTATAATTATCTTTTGCTTTTTGATTTATCGACTTGTTTTTCTTTTTTGAAACTTTGTTGGATAATCTTTTAGCACTTGGCTTTTTAAACTTTTCTGGCTCTATATTTTTAGGTGCTTTCCAATATTTAGGTTGGGATTCATTGTTAAAATATTTAAATAATTTTTTAATATTAAACCCTAAGCACACTAACATAAATTCAGCTGATACTTTTTTAAGACTTCGACGCCTGAAGCGAGTATATGATAAATCTTGCTTAATTATACCGAAAGCTCCTTCAACTTGTATAGACCTATTAACTCTTAATTCTATTCCTTCAACTGACAGAAGATTTTGTTCCGCTTCTTGAATATAACTTTGCAGCTTAGGACGCACTTCGAATATTTTAAAATTATCATCCTTTTTATTCATGTATCTTTTACAGTAAGCACTAAAAGGGCAGTTTAAACATCCTTCAATCTTAAAAAAATTAGAATTTGAATATTTGGGCCTACGCGAAATATTATTAATTAAACTACCTGTATTTCCATTTAAACAAGTTATAGTATTATCATTTTTATTATAAATATATGTTGATGGATTTGTGCCGGAAACATTACCTTGCCAAGTAAAATACTTAACAAAATTTCTTATTTCATGCTTCTCTAAGTATTCATAATTTTCTAAAGAACCATAACCGGAATCAGCACACGCTTTAGCTGGATACTCATTATAATACAAATAGTATTTGTCTAATAATGGAATAAAATCATTTATATCAGTTCTTGATTGACTTACTAAATACATTGATATTAAGCCATTTATTACACCTATTTGTACATTGTATGCAGCGTGCATATTACTACCTAAACCTGAGTAGTAATCATCCTTTAAACACATCGCTGTAGCGTCTTTATCAGTTTTATAGTAAGATTTTCTGTTTGGACCACATATTCTCTCTTTCTCTTCATATTCTAAACTCTTACTTAGATATCCTAATAAAGAATCATAATCTTTTTTGATGTGTTTATTCTCTTTTGATTTAAAATCAATATCTTTATATAAGTTATAAAACTCTACAATTTTTTTTGCTACAATAGCTGATTGAATATTTTCGTTTTGTGGAACATCTTTGCTCAAGTTATGTTTATTTAGTAATTCTCGTATTTTTCCACTAAGATTAAAATGAAATTTTACTGGCTTCCATACAAACTTATATTTATTGGCATTAGCTTCAAACTTAGAACCATCGATATATATGTTATCCATATCTAAATTTAAGGTTTCATATATTCGTTTAGTAATAATTGAAAATATCTTATCACAGTTTGGTACTATATATTTATTTATAAATGATGAAATGGTAGTATGAGTAGGGTAATCATTTTGCATAATATATATGCTATTTAAATCGCTCCTACACTTTTCCTCAATATCTCTAAGTGAGCCTTTATGGAAGGCAAAATTATAGAGAACTAATGCTAACATATCGTATAGATTATATGATGGTCTACCTCCTAAATTTTTTGCATTATTCACCGTTTTGTCATATTCATTTAATAGTTCACAAACACCTGATTTATCTAAAAAATTAATAAATTTGTCTATTTGCTTCGCTTTGTTCATGTTCAAAGCGTAGCAGTCTACCAAAAATGATTTTCTTATGTTATAATTTCTCATGGTAAATAATGTGGTCCAGACTTATTTTACCGTAAAAAAGCCCTTGGGTTCGATTCCCAAGGCATTTTTTATAAAAAAAAGAGGCGTAAAGCACCTATAGGTTTATTTTTTCAAAACCCGGGTTTCTTTACAGCCCCTATTTTTTTAATATTGCATTGTAAGCTCGTGTGCTTTTTCTTTCTGGTTCTTCATAAGTAATTCCATGGTCTTCTAGGAATTGAAAGAAGTCTTTTTTACCTTGTTCAACAGAATCAACTTCATATTCAATTTCATAGTCAGTATGTCCATAATATTCACTTTTATCAAAGAAGAGAATTCCATCTTTAAAAGTTGTTTTAGCACGGTAGGTAGTTAATTCGCAGACATTATGAACCTTAGCATTTATTTCAATGATGTTTGCATCAAAACCATTTTTTAAGAAATCAAGAGCCTTTTCTTCTTGTAAAAAAACATGTGATTCGCATGCTTCATTAGCAGCTTCACCGCGTTCTTTTTTTGTTAATTTGAAGTTTTCCCCTTTTTGCCTAATTCTTAGGACAGTATGCATTTTAAATAGCTTTAAATCATCGGTATCAAAATAAAAATTTGTTTGGGGGAAAATATTATTTTCTAAGCCGAATTCCTCAATTAATGTATTATATTGTTCAGCAGTGATTTTGGTTTTAAATTCTAGTTCAATATTTGTTTGCATCACAATCAACTCCTTGGTAAGTTATATCTTAACATTTTTTTTAGTTTTTTACTAGTTATTTATATTAAAAAGATGGGAATAATGCTATAATTTTAATAGAAAGTGGTGATAAAATTGTCTACATATGCCATTATGCATAAATACGATGATGTATCGTTAAATGTTTGTGAAACTATTAAAAAACAAATCAAATTAGACTATAGTGAGGAAAGTCCGAACATTGTCTTTACTATTGGCGGTGATGGAACCTTTATTAGGGCTTGTCATCGGTATCCCACCGCAACCTTTTTTGGTATTCATACGGGACATTTAGGGTTTTATTCTAACTATAGTTTAGAACAGTTGCCCGAGCTAATTAACAACATTAATAACGGAACTTATCAAATTGAGAGAATTCCTTTACTTTCCGTGCAGGTTTTTGCTGATCGTATTTATAATTATTCTGCTATCAATGAAATTACTTTAATAAGTCCGCCAAGGACCTTAAAACTTGATGTTTTTATTAATGATGATTTTTTTGAACATTTCCGAGGAACAGGAATGTGCATTTCTACACCAACAGGCTCAACGGCCTATAATAAGTCTTTAGGCGGGGCGGTAATTGATCACAATTTAAAAGTCATGCAATTAACCGAGATTGCGGGTATTAATTCTAGTAGCTATGAAACAATTAATTCACCACTAATATTAGGTAAAGGCTATGTCTTAGAATTGAGGGCAGCTGGTAAATATAGCAACATATTTTTGACGGTGGATAACTTAGCCTTGGAATTAAAGGCCTTTAAAAGGCTTAAGGCATATATGGGCAATTATTTTGTTAAAGTGGGAACAAATGGAAATCTCAATTTTATTAACCGCATAAAAAGGTCTTTTTTCGAAGCTGAATAATTTTTATTATTGTAATGTCAAAATAAAAAAAGCGTTTTCATTTTTGCATATATCTAGTATTAATAACTTGAAATGCAAAATATTTGTGCTAAAATATAAGCGTAAAAAATACTTAGGAGGAATTAAAAATTATGGCAGATAAATCTGTTAGAGTTGCGATCAATGGTTTTGGTCGTATCGGTCGTCTAGCTTTTAGACAAATGTTTGGTGCAGAAGGATATGAAGTTGTTGCAATCAACGATTTAACTAATCCTAAAATGTTAGCTCACCTATTAAAATATGATTCAGCTCAAGGTCGTTATGCATTAGCTGATAAGGTTTCTTGTGATGAAGAAAACAGCACAATTACTGTTGATGGTAAGACTATTAAAATTTATGCTGAAAAAGATGCAGCTAACTTACCTTGGAAAGAATTAGATGTAGATGTAGTATTAGAATGTACTGGTTTCTACACTAAGAAAGAAAAAGCAATGGCTCATATTAATGCCGGTGCTAAGAAAGTTGTTATTTCAGCTCCAGCTGGTAATGATGTTAAGACTATCGTTTATAGCGTTAATGAAAAGACTTTAACTAGCGATGATCAAATTATTTCAGCAGCTTCTTGTACAACTAACTGTTTAGCTCCTATGGCTAACACATTAAATCAATTTGCTCCAATCGTAAGTGGTATTATGACTACAGTTCACGCTTATACTGGTGACCAAATGGTTCTTGATGGTCCACATAGAAAAGGTGACTTACGTCGTGCTAGAGCAGCAGCTATCAACATCGTTCCAAATTCAACTGGTGCTGCAAAGGCTATTGGTTTAGTAATTCCTGAATTAAATGGTAAATTAATCGGTTCAGCTCAACGTGTTCCTGTTTGCACAGGTTCTACAACTATCTTAGTTGCAGTTATTGAAACTTCAAAAGAAGTTACTCCAGCTGCAATTAACGAAGCAATGAAAGCAGCTCAATCTCCATCATTTGGTTATACAGAAGAACCATTAGTATCTTCAGATATTATTGGTATCACTCAAGGTTCATTATTCGATGCAACTCAAACTATGGTTGCTAAGATTGATGACACTCATTATCAAGTTCAAGTTGTTGCTTGGTATGATAATGAAAATTCATACACTAGCCAAATGGTTAGAACAATCAAATATTTCGCACATTGCTAATTTGATTAATTGAGGCCCTTAGGGGTCTCTTTTTTTACCTCTTTTTTACAATTTTACTATAGTTTTTCCCTAACTTTTTTTATATAATGAAGTTAAGAAAGAAGGTATGTCTATGTATGCTGTTATCGATATTGGTTCTAATACCATAAGACTTAAAACCTATGAATATAAGGATGGTAATTTAATAAATATTTTTGATAAAAAGGAGTTTGCCGGTTTAGCTAGTTATGTTGATAAATTTGGCAATTTATCAGAAGAAGGAATTACTAAATGTCTAGAAGTTTTAGGAGAATATAAGAAATGTTTAGCAAATGTTATCATTGATAAGCTTTTAATCTTTGCTACGGCCTCTATTCGCAATGTCAACAATACCAAAGAAGTGGTTGCTAGAATAAAGGAAGAGTTGGGTTTAGATGTTGTTGTTTTATCTGGTAGTGAAGAAGCTATTTATGACTTTAAGGGAGCTAAGATGAAATATAACCTTAAGGATGGTTTGATGGTTGATATTGGTGGTGGTAGCTCAGAATTATTATTTTTTAAAGATAATCACATTTTATATAAAACTTCAATGCCAATTGGTAGTCTTAATGTTTATACTAAATGTATTGACGAAATATTACCGTCCAAAAAAGAACTTGAGGCTATTAAAGATTTAGTCAAACCTTATTTAAAGGAAATTCCAAAGTTAGATGATAAGTATCCTAATGTTTGTGGAATTGGTGGTACTATTCGAGCAGCCTTAAAAATGAAAAATTATTTATATCCTGATACAGATAAGCTAGTTCTAACGTATGAAGAAATTGCTAAAATGTTAGAAACTGCTAAAGATGATTCTTATAGTTGGCAGCTGGCTATATTAAAAGTAGTTCCAGAGCGTGTCTTTACCTTTACACCAGGATTAATGATTTTAAAAACGATTATGAAGTACTTTGATTCAGAACAGGTATATGTTTCTAAATATGGTGTAAGAGAGGGCTATTTATTAGCAAATTTATAGGTTGGATATTATGGATTATATGTTTACCCAAAACCGAGAATTGTCTTGGCTAAAATTTAATGAGCGCTGTCTTGATGAAGCCAGCAATAAAAATATTCCCGTTTTAGAAAGACTAAATTTCTTTCAAATCTTTAATTCAAATTTAGATGAATTTTTTATGATTAGGGTTGGTTCATTAAAGGATCTATATCTTTTAAATGAAGTGGTTATTGATACTAAAACTGGATTGAATCCTTATGAACAATTAAATAAGATTTATGAGTGTGTAAGCAAACTTTATGCTAAGCGGGAAGAAACTTACAAAAACTTAGTTAAGGATTTAGAAGAGGTCGGTATAATTTTTGCTCAAAGTAAAAATCTATCGACTGAAGAAAATAAAAAGATTAAAAAAATAATAAAGACTGATTTAATGCCATTTTTGTCACCTCAGTTAATTGATTTTAATCATCCATTTCCCAATCTAGAAAATAAAGTCAGCTACATTATAGTTACTCTAGATTTTAAGGAAAATAAGGACTTATTTGGTATTTTAGAGGTTGGTCCTAAGCTAGTAAAGATGCTTAATATTGGAGATAAGTATGTTTTTGTAGAAAAACTACTTTATGATTATATTGATTTAATTTTTAAAGGCTATAAAATTAAAACCAAAAATATTATTCGTATTACTCGTAATGGTGATTTAAACGTTGAAGATAGTGTTTTAGAAGAACATGAGGATTTTCGTAAGTTGATGAAGCAACTTTTAAAAAAACGTAAAACCCTAACTCCAGTTAGATTGGAATGTCATAAGAAGCTTGATGATAAATTAAAGGAATTTTTGTTAGCTAAATTGGATTTAACAGAAAAAGAAGTTTTTATTTCCAAAGCTCCTTTTAATCTAGCTTTTCTAAGTTCTTTGCGTAAAAATACACAATATAAGAGCTATTTATACCCTAAACTAGAGCATGTGCCAGCTAAATATTTAAACATGGATGATAGTATTATTGCGCAGGTCAAGGATCATGATGCCTTGTTATTTTATCCATTTAATAGCATGGAGCCTTTTATTAAACTAATTAAAGAAGCAGCCTACTCTAAAACGGTTCAATCAATTAAAATTACCATTTATCGTTTAGCAGATAAATCAAAATTAGTTGATTATTTATGTCAGGCTGCGGAAATGGGGAAGGATGTTACAGTTTTAATTGAATTACGCGCTCGTTTTGATGAAGCCAATAATATTGATTATTCTGAACGTTTAGAATATTCAGGCTGTAAGGTAATGTATGGCTTTGATTGGTATAAAGTACATTCTAAATTATGCTTAATTACCGAAAATGTGGAAGGCAAAGTTAATTATATTACTCAAATTGGAACTGGTAATTACAACGAAACCACTGTTAATATTTATACAGATTACAGCCTTATTACGGCTAATGAGGAAATTGGTCACGATGCTGCAATGTTTTTCTCTAACATGTTACTTGCTGATTTAGATTATAAATATGATTACTTTTTAGTTTCACCCCATCATATGCGAAATGAACTACTTGACTTAATTGAAGAAGAAATGACTAAAGGCAAAGATGGTTATATTTTTCTTAAACTTAATTCAATTACCGATATTAAGCTAATTAACAAACTCGCTGAGGCTTCTCAAGCAGGGGTAACTATTAATATGATAATAAGAGGAATTTGTTGTTTAATTCCTGGAATTGCTGGTTACACTGACAATATTACTATTCATAGTATAATCGGGCGTTTTTTAGAGCATTCACGCATCTATCAATTTGGTCATGGTTTAAAAGCGAAAATGTATATTTCCTCCGCTGATTGGATGACGAGAAACACGGTTAGACGGGTTGAAGTAGCAGTGCCTATTTTAGATGATAGAATTAAGCAAGATATTTTAGATGACATTTCTATTATGTGGTCTGACAATGTCAATGGTCGTATATTAGCTAATGATGGCAATTACTATCAATTTAAGCAAAATGAGATGCTTTTAGATTCACATAAATATTTTTTAACTAACGTATCTCAACCGGAAATTAAACAAAAGAACACTTTTATTCTAGACTTTAACAAACTTTTAAAGGAAAACAATATAGATTTTGTCAAAAATGTTAACTATGAAAAAGAAGAGTTAGCTTATAATGTCAATTTTAATTATCAAATTGGCAATAAATATATTGATGTTATTAATATTTCTTCTAATGAAAAAACAAATCAACATACTTTAGCTAAATATTTATATATAGGTAAGGTTTTAGAGAGTAATAATGATAAGATGTATTTACTCATTAAAAATAATGATAAGGCTACCTATATTAATCAATTTGCTAGATTAGGTATTAAGGCATTTAATAAAAATAATATAGCAAATTTAATTAAGGAACTAGTAGAATAGTCGGAATTTAGTCCGATTATTTTATTTTACTCAACATCGATATAAATTTGTTTGATGTTTTTTAAATTTTTGCGTTTGATTTGAGAAAATTTTCTTTTGTCTTTTCTAACTTTTTTTGCTATTTTTACAAAAAACATTCGTTTTCATAAAATTAAATATGAT
>CALUXJ010000001.1 GCA_944324725.1 uncultured Acholeplasmatales bacterium | reverse complement strand
TGTTGGCTTCTCAAATCAGCCGTGTTATAGTATATCATAACACTTCTTGGATGTCAACAACAAATTTAAATATTTTTAAAGTGGTGGTTGGGGACGGTTTCGAACCGCCGAACCCTTAGGGAGCAGATTTACAGTCTGCCGCGTTTAGCCTCTTCGCTACCCAACCATATTTTACATCCTTCGTTTGAGTGCTCATTAATGATACTACAAAGAATTAATAAAATCAAGCACAATTTTTATTTTTTTTCATATTTTTTTCTTTGATGTTATATTTAGGTAAAATTACATTATTTATTCTACTATATATAGTATATATAAAGAAAAGACACTAGTTTTTATTCACTAGTGTCAGCCTTATCTTGAGGATTATTTTCTGCTAAGTAAGATAATTCCTTTTTACTTAGGATTGGTTTTATTTTTTTATCCAGTTCATAAGAAGATAACATAATGATCCGACCGCAGCCAAGACATTCGAGTTTAATATCCACACCTACTCTAACAACCTTCCATTTATTTGAACCGCATACATGATTTTTTTTCGTAAAAACTATTTGGTTTAATTTATACATTCTAACCTCCTATAGGGGATTATTTTTAATTTTAGCAAAACTTCGTGGGTATTTACTTGGACATTCCCTAATCTTTTTAAATACGTAAATATGTCGAAGTCCCATTTCTTCTGGTAACATAAATTCATACGTTTTAACTAGTTCAGCCCCTAATATTTTTAGAGCCTTACTAGCTTCTTCTAATTCTTCCGCATTACTACCCTTCATTGCAACAAAAAAGCCGCCAACTTTTACTAGTGGTAAACACAATTCAGCTAAAATATTCAATCTAGCCACCGCTCTAGCGGTCACAATATCAAAGCTTGAACGGGCTTTGTTAACAAATTCTTCAGCTCTTTCATGGAGGACTTTAACATTTTTTAAGCCTAGCTTAGTAATAACTTCATTCAAAAAATTAATTCTTTTTTGCAAAGCATCAATAATCGTAACTTGGCATTCGGTAAATATTGCTACAGGTAAACCTGGAAAGCCAGCTCCAGAGCCAACATCGCATAAGGTCTTATTATTTATATCAAGACACTTTGTTAATAATAATGAATCATAGAAGTGTTTTAAATAAACTTCGTTATAATCCGTAATAGCGGTTAAATTCATGACTTTATTTTTTTCAATTAAAGCATCATAAAAAACATCTAATTCTTCTAATTGCTTAGTTGTAGTTTCTGGCATTAATTCTTTTAGATACTGTTTAACGTCCATAGTTACCCTCAATATAAACAATAAGAACACTAATATCTGCTGGATTTACTCCACTAATTCTAGTTGCTTGCCCAATTGTGGCCGGTTTTACCTTTTTAAGCTTTTCTCTAGCCTCTAGAGCAATATTACCAACCTTATCATAGTCAATATCACTAGGAATAGCCTTATCCTCATAAACCCGCATTTTTTGCGCTTGAGCCATAGTTTTAGCGATATAGCCTTCATATTTAATACTAATCTCGATTTGCTCTAAAATAGTTGAATCTAAAGTGAGTAAATCTAAATATAAATTATTTTCCTTACAAATAGCTAAAATATCCTCATAATTTAAATCTGGACGCTTCAAAAGATTATAGATAGTTGTTGATTCCTTAATTGGATCAATTTCTTTACTAGCTAAATAATTGTTAATAAATTCAAAACGGATTTTATCCTCTTTGAAACGTTCATAATAAGTCTTAATAGCAGCCTTTTTAGCTTCAAAACGCGCATAAGCTTCATCATTAATTAAGCCATAATAACGACCATATTCTCTCAAACGTAAATCCGCATTATCATGACGCAATAACAAACGATACTCTGCCCTAGAGGTTAGTAAACGATAAGGCTCACGCGTACCTTTAGTAACTAAATCATCTATCATAACGCCAATATAAGCTTCATCACGTTTTAAAACTAGCGGTTTTTTACCAAGTACACTACTAGCAGCATTAATACCGGCTATTAAACCTTGACCAGCTGCTTCTTCATAGCCAGATGTACCATTAATTTGACCAGCAGTATAAAGACCCTTAACAAATTTAGTTTCTAGCGTTGGATAAATATTAAGCGGATTAATCGCATCATATTCAATGGCATAAGCATACCTTTTGACCTTACAGTTTTCTAGGCCTTTTAACATGTGAATCATTTTATCCTGAACTTCTACTGACATAGAGGTTGAGAATCCTTGAATATAAGTCTCATCAAGCTCTAAGCTTTCTGGTTCAAAAAAGATTTGATGCCGGTCTTTATCTTTGAAACGAACAATTTTATCTTCAATAGATGGACAATAACGTGGTCCTACTCCTTCGGCAACCCCACCATACATTGCACTATCAGTTAAATGTTCTAAGATAAATTCATGTAATTTTTTATCAGTATAAGTTAAATAACAAGGAATATTAACCCCTAAGATAGAATTATATCCTGGATCAAAACTAAAATGCCGCGTTTCACTATCTCCTGGTTCTAGTTTAGTCACACTAAAATCAATACTATTAGTATAAATACGCGCTGGAGTACCTGTCTTTAATCTTTCAATTTCAAAGCCTAATTCATCTAATTGTTTAGAAAGGCCATAACTAGTCTTTTGCTTATCCGGCCCTTCAGGAGTTATTACCTTACCACGTAAAATTCGACTATTTAAATAAGTACCAGTTGTTAAAATAACCTTTTTGCCAGCTATTTTAGTGCCATCCTCCAAAATAACCCCTTTAACTTCCTCTTCTTCAATAATTAACTTTTCGACAATACTTTCTAAAAGAGTTAAATTAGGGGTAGCTTCTAAATGCTTTTTCATTTCTCTAACATATAAAAGCTTATCCTCTTGGAAACGTAAAGCCCAAACAGCTGGACCTTTAGAGCTATTTAAAAGCTTAGTTTGAATTTGACATAAATCGGCATTTTTACCCATATAGCCACCTAAGGCATCAATTTCTCTAACTACAACACCTTTAGCTGGTCCACCAATTGAAGGATTACATGGCATTGAACCAACCATATTCAAATTACCCGTAACTAAAAGAGTTTGTAAACCCATGTTGGCTGCTGCCAAACAAGCTTCACAACCAGCATGACCGCCACCAACGACAATTACATCATACATCTTAACACATCCATTACTTTGTTAAATATAAATACATTAAACGCATCGTTTCTTTAATAGCGTCTAAATGGGTTCTTTCCATACCATGACTAGCTTGAACACCAGGACCAATTAATGCCCCTTGGCAGTCCACACCAGCCCGCCAAGCTGCCCCGACATCTGAACCATAAAATGGGAAAATATCAACTACATAATTAATTTTGTTATCCTTAGCTAATTTAATTAACTTAGAGGTAAGCTCATAGCTATAAGGGCCACCACTATCCTTAGCCGCAATACTAACAGCGTATTCATTACCAGCTAAATCAAGACCAACACAACCCATATCAACAGTTACAAATTCACTAATTTCTTTAGCTAAAGCACTGGCACCATGACCAACTTCTTCTTGATGAACAAAATAAAAATAGGTCATATAGTGCGGTTTTTCGCCTTTTTCTTTTAATTCCTTTAGTAAGGCTAAAAGCAAACAAACTGATGCTTTATCATCAATAAAACGAGACTTTAAAAAGCCAGATTTAGTGATAGTAGTTTTAGGATCAATAAAAACATAATCACCATTATTAATACCAAGCTTTAAAACGTCTTCTTTATTTTTTACTACCTCATCAATTCTAACCACTAAATGGTCAAAATCTCTAGGCATTGATTTACTATCCGGGTAAACATGAATGGATGGGCTCTTCGATAAAATAGTACCTGTATATTGACCATCAAAGCGAGTTTGAATTTTACAGTATTCACCATCTAAGGTTGGAGCTAATGGTCCACCAACATTAGTAACATTTAAAGTGCCATCACTATTAATACTTCTAACCATTAAGCCTAATGTGTCTGCATGGGCAGAGGTGGCTACTACTTTAGAGTTGTCATGGCCTAAAACCTTAACAACAATTGTGTTTTTATTTAGGATTTCATACTCATAACCAAGTTTAGTTAAAATATTAATAATTACTTCATTAACCTTAAAATCATAGCCACTTGGTGAATCAGTTAAAAATATTTGAGGAATTATTTCTCTTAAAAAATCGTCTTGCATAATTTTTACTTCCTTTCCTAAAATCTAAAAATAAGTGGAAAAAATTCCACTTATTGTAATTTGAATGAGGACTTAAGTTCACAACTTCTATTAAATACTAAATGAGAAGGTGTGCTATCTTTATCTAAAATATAGTAGCCATTACGGACAAATTGATAATGAGTACCAATTGGATCATCTTTAAATGATTCTTCAACAAAACCTTCATAGGTTTGTAATGAATTTGGATTTAACTTTTCCATAAAGTCTAAATCTTTATTTTCTTCGGTTTCATCAAGTAGTAATGGTGCTAATAAATTAAAGCTTGCTTTAATTGCTGTAGTAGCTTCAACAAAGTGAATATTCCCATTAGGTTTTCTACCTTCAAAGCCACTGCCAGATTTAGTTTCTGGGTCATAAGTACAATGAATTTCAATGATATTGCCAGCTTCATCCTTAACAACTTCATTACATTTAACAAAATAGGCATGCATGAAACGAACTTCAACATCTTTAGCAAGCCGTTTCCAATGCTTATTTGGCTTAGTTTCAATGAAATCTTCTTGTTCTATATAACAATATTTAGAGAAAGCAATCTTTCTTTGACCAAGCGCTTCATTTTCAGCATTATTAGGACAATCTAGATACTCAATTTGGCCTTCTGGGTAATTATCAATAACTACCTTTAGAGGGTGAATAATAGCGTGCTTACGTAAAGCCTTAAGTTTTAAATCTTCTCTTAAAGCTTCATCTAATTGTGAGCTATCAACTGTACTATTAACTCTTGATAAACCTGTACTTAAAATGAAGTTTTTAATAGCTTCTGGCGTAAAACCTCTTCTTCTTAAGCCAACTAATGTAGGCATTCTTGGGTCATCATAACCACTAACCTTCTTACTATCAACTAGTTGTTTAATATAACGTTTTGACATAATCGTATTAGTGATGTTTAAACGACCGAATTCATATTGATGAGGCACGTGTTCCATTTCACAATTTTCAATAAACCAATCATATAATATTCTGTGGTTATCGTATTCAAGAGAACATAAAGAATGCGTAATGCCCTCAAAACTATCTTGTAATGGATGAGCAAAATCATACATTGGGAAAATACACCATTTAGTGCCTTGACGATGATGACTGATATGCATGATTCTATACATTGCTGGATCACGCATATTCATATTAGGGTGAGCCATATCAATCTTAGCTCTTAGGGTCTTTTCGCCGTCTTTATACTTTCCGGCACGCATCTCTTCGAACAATTTTAAGTTTTCTTCTACACTTCTATCCCGACAAGGAGAATTAATACCTGGAGTTGTTAAAGTTCCGCGCATTCTAGACATTTCTTCTTGGGATAAATCGTCTACATAAGCTAAACCTTTTTTAATTAAAAGAATAGCTTTTTCATAAGTTTTTTCAAAATAATCTGAGCCATAAAAGACATTCTTAGGGGTATAGCCTAACCATTTTAAATCGGCAATAATACCATCAACAAATTCTTGTCCTTCTTTAGCTGGATTTGTATCATCAAACCTTAAATTAGTATAGCCACCAAAAGCTTTCGCCAATTCAAAATTGGTAATGATAGCTCTAGCATGACCAATGTGTAAATAAGCATTTGGTTCTGGTGGGAAACGCGTAATAATTTCTTTTACTCGTCCACTTTTAAGATCATCTTCCATTATAGTCTTAATAAAGTTGTTTATTTCCATAAAAAATCACCAAATCTATTATACTATTATTTCCTTTATTAAGCAAAATAAATCTTTCTTTATTGAGCGTTTTCTTTACTATTTTTACAAAAGAAAATGGAGGCTATATAAAAAGCCTCCATTTTCTCCTTAGAGAACATATTTAAATATTAGAAAAATTAACTGCAAATTTTAAAGTTGGGTAATTAGTTAGGTCGTCTAAATCCCAAATGGCCTCATCAAAACCTAAACTTAACCAAAATTCTTTAGTCATAATTTGTTCAGAAGTGGCTAAACGAATATTTTTATCTTCTTCGACATATTCTTCAGCTAAAGTGTAACAATTATTAATTTGCTCAGCTTGGATATTGTAATTCGTAAGAGAGTTACTTGATAAGCAATTACTCAAATAAGCCACTGTGTTGATAGCTCCGATAATACCATAGCCACTAGTCGTAGCAAAATTTAAAAGCTTATCACAAAGCATACCAGCACCATTTACATATCCAACTATACCGCCGACATAAAGATAACCTGTTACCATTCCGTAATTTATAGCATTAGAAATGCTCACATCCCCAGTTGTACCACCAATAATACCGCCAACTCGTTTTTCTAAACCAGTAATAGTACCATAATTAACCGCTTCATTGATAGTAATATCATAAATCGCATCGCCTACTATACCACCAACATCCGAATTACCACTAATGTTAGCTTTATTAAGTGCCTTAGTTATGTTGTCTACTTTACCATCGATACCCATCACACCACCAACACCATCTTTACCACTTACTTTACCGGTAATAGCTATATTAGTAAGGGTTGAACCACCTAGTGAGCGACCAACCAAACCACCAGCCGCGAAACTACTTTCTAGAACCACATTTTCAACTGTCACATTATTAATAACCGCTTGTTTTAAAGAACCAGCCATGACCCCAACATAAACCGTTTCAATATCTTCAATTATCACATATGGGTTAACAAAAGTGATATTTTCCACATAGCCAGTAAAGGTACTAAATAAGCCAAATAATTCATTATTATTAGTTGCTAAACGACTTTGTAATGAGAAATTCAATAATTTATGATTATTACCAATAATAACACCGACAAATTCTTTATTAAATAAATTACCATTAACCATAGAAAAATCAATATCATTTGTAATTTCATAAACTCGATAATTTTCTAAATTAGCAAAATCACTTGCTTCATCGATTGGTAAAACCTCTGCACTATCAACTACATATAAGTTAGCCGTTATATCATAGCTTTGAATCGTTGATTGACCTTCAAGTGAATATTGAACATTTCTTAAAGTAATAGCTGAACTATTATCATTAGAACTAATTCTAACCTCGCTATCACTAATTACTTCAATTTCTTCTTTAGAATATTTTCTTTGCGTTGTTTCAATACTTTCAATTTGATAACCTTTAGTACCATCAAATTTTAAACTGATTTCATTTTGACCCTTAACCACAAATGGCAAGTCTCTTGAAGAGCCAAAATAGGTAACACCTAAATCACCTAAAATATAAACTGCATCAACATAATCCGTAAATAAATTTTCCTTTAATTCAATTTCACTACTACTTGTAATAGTATAGCTATAACCAGTTAAAACAACATTATAACTACCACCAAGTGTTTCTGGAGTAAATCTAATAATAATAGAATCTCCATCAACCCCAAATTGTTCAGCATCAAAACGAATATCATTAATGTATAGAGCCGTTAAAGCTAAATTATGAGGATTATCTAAGCTAACACGGATATGAATTTCTTTACCAACTAGTAGTGAATCACTATTAATAACTTCAAAGCCTAAAACATTAACCTTAGCTCCTGAAGTACCATATTCTTGGGTTACTTGATCGGTTGTTAATTTACCACTACCATCATTTGTATTATAAGTATAAGTGGTAACAATCTTGTAAAACTCACTAGCTGATAAACCCTTAAATTCACGCATCTCTAAATCACTTAAGGTTTGGACAACCTGACCTTGCATATCAAGTAATTCAATTTTAGTAATTTCTAAAGTATTACTATCATCTATGATATTATAATCAAAAAATATACTATCTTCTGTACAAGATAAGTCTTTATACGTTAAAGAAATATTATATTTTGCCGTTCTAACCTCTAAAGTAGCTGTTCCTACTTGTAAGCCTCTACCATCATTTAAATCATAAGTATAGGTACATACAAAATTATAAAGATTATTACTATAAAGACCGGATACGCTTAAATTATCTAGTGTTAATGCCTTCATTTCTTTATTATTTAGATATAGGACACCTGAAACAAAGGAAAAAATATTATCTTCATCAACTAAAGTGTAGTCTAAGGCCAAAGAACTATAATCAACTGTCTTAATGCTAAATTCTATCGTTGGTGCTACCTTAGCTAAGGTTTTAACTTCTTTACTAACTATTATAATTTGTTCACCTTTTAAATCATTTAGATTATAGGTATAAGTTAAAACAATAGTATATATATTATTTGACAATAAACCCGTAAATTTCGCATTTAAGCCTTCTTTTACTAAACTATCACCGTGATAAAGACTGATATTAGTAATACTACCTGACATATCTAAATCCGAAATAACTGGACTAACAACAATCGTTGTTTTAGTTGAACTTAAATTAAAATCTACTTGTGGTTCCTGCTTAGCAGTAATAATTTCTTGTTCATACACTACTTCTTGTGAACCATTACCATCATCTAAATCATAATTATAATAAACTTTATAAATATATTTAGTGTTTGGCTTTAAATTAGTGAATTCAAAGGAATTTGTTACTGCAATTTGTTTTAGATAATTATTATTAGCATCAAAAAGTCTAATGTTGGCAATTTCGCCAATTATATTAGGATCTGTCTCACTGATATCTATACCAAAAGCCGTACTAGCAATATAGAAAGGGCTAAAACTTAATTCTGGTATCATTTTGGTAGTTGAAAAATCTAGGACATAGGTACCTAATTGTTCACCACTACCTGTATTTAAATCATAGGTATAAACTAGTTTTAGTTGATAATTTGTATTACGCTTTAAATTAGCCAAATTACTAATATAGTTAATATCCGTTGATGTGGCAATTACTTCTCCTATTTGATTACATAACTCATAATGATCGAATCGATATATATTATCATTATCAACAATATTAGCTGCTCCCTTAAAAGTATCATCTGAAATAGTATAAGAAATAGAAATGAGTGGTGGCAATAAGCTTAAGGTTTTAACCTCTTTTAGTATAGTGTCAATAATATCACCTTCGCCATCTTCTAAATTATAAGTGATGGCTAATTCGACTTGATAAGTCGTATTAGAAAATAAACCAGTAAACTCTTTAGAAGTATTATTGTCATTAGTTTTAACGACTATACCATCTTTATAAAGTGTTACTTTTATTTCTTTGACTAAGTTATCTGTATCTATAATATTATAATCATAGCTAATACTTTTTTTGGAAGCATTGACGGTGAAAGCTACAATTTCTGGTGCTACATGAGCTAGAGTTTTAACATCTTCTTTTAATGTATAGGATTTACTAGCATAAGTAAAACTATATTCAATACTATAACTATGGTTGGCTAAAAGATTATTTATAGTAATATTACCAACATTATCACTTTTTATATTTGTTCTCGTTTCACCATCAATTAAAACTAATGAATCTAATCTAGCATCACTACCTTCGTTTGCTACACTAAAACTGATATTATTAGTCGTCGTTGCAACATTTTTTAAATATATTGGAGAGGATGTTCTGATGTCACCTTCACTCAAAATATATGACTTGGCACCATTACCATCAAGGGCATCATAGCTAACAGCAAAAACATAATGATACTTGTAACCAATGGTTAGACCATAAACTGAAACCATATCATTGGTTACAATGGCACTAGCGACAATAATATTATTTTGATCAAAAAGATAACATCTTAAACCGGCACTGGCTGCTAATACATTTTCCGAATCAATTAGTTGAGTTTTAGCACTGAAAGTATTACCAGTCGTTACAATGTCATAAACTGTTAAGGTAGGTAGACTCGTATAAGTTACCCCAAATTTAACATTTTTATTACCATTAGACATATTGACATCTTTAATATCTTGACCATCAATATATTTAATATCACTAATTAAATATTCATATTCACCGGGTAAACTAGGTGCCTTAATATTTATTAATAGTAGCTCACCAGTTGAGCCTTCTAAAAACTCAAAGGATTGATACTTTCTACCATTAATCGTAAGAGATAAAATTTCAAATTGACTCGGATTTTTTAGATGAACTTCTACTTTAACGTTAGAATCAGCTTGCGCAAAGTAAGTAACATCTGAATCTTCCACTAAATCTGGCAACAATTCTTCATAGTTTTCCTCGCCAACAGCCAAAGGAGAGGCATTTTTTAATTTTTTGGTAATATTCTGGGTATCGGCTGCGAGCGAAATGCCTTCAAAAATTGGAACTACTGTTTCAATATTACTTGGCTTTTCTTCTACAACCTCATCTTTTCCGCAGCTTACTAAACTAAAACAAACTAATAAAACAGATAAGAAAAACACTATTTTACGCATAAAACACCTCCACTAATTTAAGCCTAATACTTCGGCTTTTATTTGAACAATCAATTCAGCTTGTTCGCCCATCCCATCATGTAAATCGTATTTTATATAAACCTTAATATAAACTTCTTCATAGCTATCTTTCAATAAATAATTTCCCATTAATTGATTACTTGTAGCAATTAAATTTGCATTACCATAGATTTGAACTTCAATATTTGTTATTACCTTATCTTCATCATTTAAACCAATATACCAATTTAAATTATTACCACTAATTAAGGCTATTCCATCATTAGTATATTCTGGCTTTTGATAGGCCTTAGTACGTAAAGCTTCATTAGTGAACCTTACAACATCAGTATAGGTATTATTAGCTAGTTGGTAACTATAGGTTATTTCTAACTCGTATGCTGTATTTGCTAACAAATCATTAAACTCTAATACTTCACCTAATATTCCTTCATAACTAGTATTAGCTGTTAGCAGTATAGCTTTAGTAATAGTTACTTCCGTTGCCATAATAGGTCTAACCTTAATACTATTATAATCAGCTTCAATCTCTATTTCACTAATACCTGAGTCGGTTTGGAAAGTTCTATTATAAAGTTCAACTACTTGGTAGCCTCTACCATCTAATAAATCTAAACTACAAGCAAATATAATATTATATTTAGTATTTAATTTTAAATCAGCAAAGGAGATCGTCTTACTAGAACTTGTCAAATCAATCTTATCAACAATTTGACCTGACTCTAATAAATAAGCTCTAAAAATTGTATTATTTTTAATTAAACCATCCGTATCTAAAACGCTAAAATCTAATAAATAACTTGAAAGGGTAATTTGTTCTTTAGTAATCGTTAGCGTTGGTAAATTAAGATAGGAAACGCCTAGATAAATTGTTCTTTCACCAGCATATCTAACATCTTTACCTTCAGCATTAGAAACACTAATTTCTGTTTCATCAATATATTTGATTTGATCAATATAATAGCTTTGAATACCAGAAATACTACCAGCCTTAACCTTAACGTAAATGGTATAGCTATCAGAACCAGCTTCAAATTGATAGCTTTGATATTTATAACCATTTAAGGTTAAAGATAGAATTTCATATTGCTTAGGGTTGTCTAAATAGATAGCAATTAAAACATCTTCATTTGGCTTAGCAAAATAGGTAATGTCCGGATATTCTGTACCACTAGGCATATCGCTAGTAATTTCTGTCATGCCAGCAGCATCAGCCTCTGAGGTGTCTAGCTTAGCTGCGGCATGCTTAGTTACTTCCGTCACAAAGTTCATTCCTGTGTAGGTTGGAATATTTTTATCTAATGTATTATTAGCAAAAACCAAAACACAAATAAGAATGACTGCCATGGTTGCGACAATAGTTGATAGTGATGAAATTAAGATGATCTTACGTCTGGGCTTTTTAACTTTAACTTGGTTATCAAAGTCTAATTCATTTTTGATAACATTGAGGCTATTTTTAGCATCTAAGTTATTTAAAAACTTTTCTTTGTAATTATCTTTAAACTTTTTCATTGCTATCACCTACCATTCTGCCTTTAATTTGCCAATGGCTCTCTTATAAATACGATGAGCCTCTGACTTAGAAATATTACACATTAGGCCTATTTCAACATAGGTAAGATTGAAAACAATACGGTAGTTAACGACATCATATTCGAGTGGATTCAATATTTTTTGACAAACTTTTAACAAATCGTCAATGTTACCACCTTTATCTTCCGCGTTCACAACGTAGTCATTATCGACAATGGTTTGCTCTTTTTTATGATCATTCAAATACTTGCGGGCAATATTTTTAGCAATACTAACTAGCCAATATTTAAATGATTTATCAATATCATGTTGGTCGATTTTTTTATACATTGTTATGAAGGTATCACTAGTTAAGTCATTAGCAACCTCACTATCTCCAACCATTTGCTTGATAATGTAGTATATTAACTTATAATACTCATTATAAATAATATTAAAAGCTTCTTCGCTATGCGATTTTAGCTCTAATATTACCTTCTTTTCCCCTTTAATCATAATTCACCTCAGATAAGGAATGGTTTAATTAAAATAAACACTAATTTCCCTTTGCACTTATAAGATAATATAAAGGGCTACTTTTTCCCAATTTTTTTTAATTTTCTAAAACATTACTCTAATTTATTATATAACTAGTAAAAAAAGAAGTTAAGCTAAAACATAACTTCTATATTAAAAACTGGATAAATATAATCATTACATTTAGGTATTTTTATATCCTTCAACAAAATAAGCAAATAAATGACGAATAACTATTTTATAATTATTCACCCTTATTCATAGTTAGACAGAAACTAATATTAAAATAGTTTCCTTTTAATGCAATAACTATGTCTTCTAATTCTCATGACGTAATTATGCAAAATTAATTTAAGAATTATACAGCAAAAAAGCTAGGTACTTAAACCCTAGCCTTCTTATGTTTAATTTATAGTTATAAAGTGATAACTTCTAAAGTTGTAGCAGTAACTTTTAATACTTTAGCACCTTCACCTAAATTTAATTTAGCTTTAGCAGCTTTTAAAGCATCATTAATGTTACCAACTAAGCCTTGAACGCCCCATAAAATTGAAAGTGTACGGCAATCTCTATCATTGTCACAAGCAAAGAAGATATCAGCAGCTGGACGATATGTTGATAAAGCCATAGCGAAATCAGTATCACCACAAGCAACAACAGCGTCTACATCATATTTTGAGCAAACTGTAGCAACTGATAAACCAATTACATAGTCATCACTTACTTCTTCTTTACCAAATACAACATTATCAATCATTAAATCATGATCAATTGCTTCTTCAGCTTTTTCATCAATCTTAGCCATATATGAAACTGATTCATAAGGATAATCACCTTGAGCAGATTCACCTGATAACATTGTACAACCAGTACCATCTAATACAGCATTGTAAACATCACTAACTTCAGCACGAGTAGGACGTGGATTTTGTTGCATTGAATCTAACATTTGGGTAGCAGTGATAATAATCTTACCTTGAGATTGAGCAAGATAAATCATTTGTTTTTGATATTCAGGAACATCCCAAGCATCAACACCAACACCAAGGTCACCACGAGCAACCATTACACCATCAGATAGGCTAACAATATCAGCCATATTGTCAATACCTTCTTGGTTTTCAATCTTAGAAATGATTTTAATATGATCATTACCCTTAGCAGCTAAAATCTCTCTAATATCAGCGATATCTTGAGGACGACGAACGAATGATGCTGCGATGAAATCTAAATCTTGATCACAAGCAAATTCGATATCAGCTTTATCTTTAGGTGAAATGTAATCCATATTTAAAATTACACCTGGAACATTACAGTTACGTTTGTTCTTTAATTTACGATCATTTTCAACACGGCATACTAATTCATGGTTAGTTTCATCTTTTTCGATAACTGTGAATGTTAAGTTACCATCTTCGATTAAGATTTGACCACCAACATGAATATCTTCATATAAACCAGCATATGAAATAGCAACCTTGTCTTTATTACCTAAGAAAGAATAATCCATAGTAACACGGATAATATCACCCTTATGTAACATTACAGGTTCATCATTTTCTAGATAACCAGTTCTAATTTCAGGACCCTTAGTATCTAACATCATACCAACATGCCAGTTATTTTCCTTATTTAATTCCTTAACATTTTTGATACGGAAGCCTTGTTCCTCATAATCACCATGAGAGAAGTTCATTCTCATAACGTTCATGCCAGCTTCGCCAATTAATTTTCTTAATGATTCTTTTTGTTCACTAGCAGGACCAATTGTACATACAACTTTAGTTTTTTTCATTTTCTTTTTCTCCTTAATTTTTATTGTGTCTTTGTTAACATATTTTCTAAGCTTATATCCCTATCAGCTGTCATATTCAAAGCGTCTTCTAATTTAGTATAGGTTAATGAATTTTTCATTATTCCAACTGCTACACCATATATATCTTCGTGTATTAAATCAATAGCGTATGAACCTAAACGAGAAGCTAGTAATCTATCTTCTGGTGTAGGTGTTCCACCCCGCTGAATATAACCCAAAATAGTCGCTCTACATTCATAGCCTGAATACTCTTCCACTTCTTTGGCTAATTGATAAACATCAGTTAAATTTTCAGAAATGACTACAATAGCGTGTCTTCTTCCTTGCAAACGATTCTTTTTTAAATCATGCAATAACTTATCCTTATCTAAGCCAGTTTGACTTGTAATAATGTATTCTGCACCGCAGCAAATACCTGAATACAATGCTAAGTCTGGACAATGACGTCCCATAACTTCAATTATTGAACATCTTTGGTGTGATGAAGAGGTATCTCTCAACTTATCAATAGCATCACATGCTGTGTTTAAAGCTGTTGAAAAGCCAATCGTGAAATCACTTGAGGCGATATCGTTATCAATGGTACCTGGAATACCAATACATTTAATACCCATCTCGGTTAACCGCAAGGCTCCAGTATAAGTACCATCGCCACCAATACAAATTAAAGTATCAATATCGTGTTTCTTTAATTGCTTAATGGCTAATTCTCTAACTTGTGGATAGGCAAATTCTGGTAATCTTGCTGTACCTAAAATAGTACCACCACGATTTAATATTTCACTGACATCTTTACGGTCAAATTCTTGAATTTTACCTTCAATCAAGCCTTTATAGCCATCAAAGATACCAAAAATTTGATCACCATACGACAAAGCAGTTCTTACAACTGCTCTAATTGCCGCATTCATGCCGGGAGCATCACCACCTGATGTTAAAACACCAATTCTCATTTTAATCACTCCGGCTAAAATTATATCATATTTTTTTTACCATTCAAGCAAAAATAACGCTCTCATTTTATTTTTATTAATTATATTAATAATTTTAAAAAACTTAAGGCAAAATTACTAACATAGAAAACTTATTTTCAAACCGCTTTTACCTATTTTTCATTGACAAACAATATTTAAATTATTAAAATTAAATTATAATAAAATTAAGGAGAAAAATTAGAATGAAAAAATTAGTTGGTGCTGCTATTCTAGGCCAATCAGGAGGACCTACATCTGTTATTAATGCTTCAGCAGCTGGTGTTTTTTTAGAAGCCCTAAATCATCCTGAAATAACTAGAGTTTATGGAGCCCGTCATGGTATTAGAGGAATATTAAATGAGGAATTTTATGACATTAATTTAGAGGATAAAAAGGAGCTTGGACTATTAAAGACTACTCCATCTTCTGAAATTGGTTCCGTTAGATACAAAATGAAACCTTTAGAACAAGACGATTCTGAATACCAACGATTACTTGAGGTATTTAAAAAATACAATATTCGCTATTTCTTTTATAATGGTGGCAACGATTCTATGGATACTTGTAATAAAGTTTCCAAATTCTTCAAGGATTCAGGCTATGAATGTCGTTGTATTGGCGTTCCTAAGACAATTGATAATGATTTGTGTGTAACTGATCACTGTCCAGGCTATGCTAGCGCGGCTAAATATGTTGCTACTACCTTAATGGAGTTAACTAAGGATGCTAATGTTTACGATACACCAATGATTACCGTAGTAGAGGTAATGGGACGTAATGCTGGGTGGTTAACTGCAGCCTCTTATCTTGCTGCCTATAAGGGAGCTGGTCCTGATTTAATCTATCTACCAGAAGAGACATTTGATATGAATGTGTTCTTCCAAGAAGTTGAACAAGTTCTTGCTAAACGTAACGGCAAATGCTTAATTTGCATTTCTGAAGGTGTCAAGGATAAAGATGGTAAATATATTCCAGAAATTTTCCAAGAACTAGAAAAAGATTCTTTTGGTCATTCTCAACTTGGTGGTTCAGCAACTATTTTAGCTAACGAATTAAAGAAAAAATTTGGCACTAAGGTTAGAGGTATTGAATTTAGTTTAATGCAAAGAAGTGCTCAACATCTAGCTTCTAAAGTTGATGTAAATGAAGCCTTTAATGCTGGCAAACAAGCTGTTAAAGCAGCTCTAAGTGGAAAAACAGATTATATGGTTGGTTTTGCTAGAGAATACGATGCTAATGGCAAATATAAATGTAACTATGTTTTAATTCCACTTGAACAGGTAGCTAATGGAGAAAAGAAAGTTCCGCTAGAATGGATTAAACCAGATCATTCAGGTTTAACTGCTGAATATGTAAATTATGCCCTTCCTCTAATTCAAGGTGATTGTAAGGCTCCTTTAGAAGATGGACTTCCTCGCTTTGCTAAATTAAAGAAAATTTTAGTAGATAAACTATAACAAATAAAGACTGCTCTGGCAGTCTTTTTGCATTATAAAAGAAGTCTTTTAGGCTCCTTTTAATATCTTTTTTGTAGCTCTAATTCAAATTCAGTAATTAGTTTTTCTTCTTCTTTACTTCCAAGTGGGGCTAGCTTTATTGTCTTGCCTGTAAAACCTGATAGATAAATCATGTTACTTAAATACAAACTTGCTAAACCAGCGCTTAAATTAGCTATAAAAGGTTTACCTAAAGTTATTACTTCATAAAAATTAGTAAGAACTGCTTTATAAGCATCTTCTGATTTATCCAAAACTGGAATATTTGTTATTTGCTTTTTAATGAATAAATCGGACTGGTTCATTTTATTGTATTCACTAGCTTCTAATTCATTTTCTACTATTTCTATTTTATCATCTAAAAGACTAACCTTAGCTTTACTAAAAATTATCTCTAACCGACTAACTCCAGGAGTTTCACCAGTTGAGGCAGTAAAAACCCCATTTAATAAATTTGACCATTCAAAATACGAGGTCGACTCATCTTCTACACTAATATCATGATATCTACCATAGTGATTAAAACTAGTTACCTTGGTAGGTAAACCAAACAAATCACATAGGAAATCTAAATTATGGGGACATTGGTTAAGAATTGTTCCGCCACCATCTGTCTTGTAACTGGCTCGCCAGGCTTCCTTTTGGTAATAACTATTAGGTCTAAACCAATTCGTAGCCAAATAACTAAATCTTTTAGGCTCACCAAATTTTTTACTTATAATTAAATCCTTAATAAATTGATGGGAAGGGTAAGTACGTTGCTGAAAAATAAACCCCAACCTATTTTGAGGATAGCCTAATAATTCCTTCCCCTCCCTTAAACTAACGGCCACTGGTTTATCGCACAAAACATATAGGTTATGTTCTAAGGCTTTTTTAACAATTTGTGGATGACTATAGTGTGGCGTAACAATTAATACAGCATCTAAATTTATCTCGTTACGCTCAAGAGCTAAAAATAAATCCTCATCCGTTTGATAGATTTTAGGAGCCTCTGACCATAAGGTCTCTAATAGAGCTACGCGTTCTGGTTTAATCCTAGTCAAGGCCGTTAATCTAAAACCCAAGTTATTTTCTAATAATAGTTTAGCATATTTAGTACCCATCAATCCTAAACCAATGATACCTAAATTAACTTGTCGCAATACCATCACCTACACTATTCATGCAAATGCTTGCTAAACTATCACTACGTGCTAGTATATTAGGATAAACCTCTTCTTTGTTGATAATAAAATTAGGCATTTGTTTCAAGTAATTATAAAGGGCGTATGTATCTTCATTAAATCCGTAAATACAAGTTTCTCGGAATAATATTTCTTTACCAAAACTAATTTTACTTATTTGGTTTCTTACTCTTTCAATTTTAATTTGCTCAGCCTTAGGATTATTATTCACATCTAAATAATAAACCCAATCATTTATTATCTCCCCTCTAGTACCTAGTATATGAATACCTTTGTTTCTAATCGGACTACGATATTCTTCTGAGTTAAAATCATAAATAGCCCGTTTATTATTTTCATAACGCAAAATTAAATGCTTCTTGGTAGTTGGAATAACTACACCATCCATAAATTCTTCCGTTCTACTTTTTGTTCGCGCAACATAATCAAGATATTTAAAACCTGATATTTTAGCTTCACTTGTCGTATCTAATAAATATCTAATTACACTATAGGCATGATAATCATGCATTAAAGAAATTTGTATTTCTGTTACCTCACCAATAACTTTTTCTATGATTAAGCGCTTTAGAGCTCTAATTGTCGGAAAAAAGTTATATTGCTCAGCAATTTGTAAATGACTATTTATACGTTTTTCATGTATTTCTTGTAAGGTTGTAGCATAAGGGGTTTCTTGCATTACATAAAAACCTGCTTCTAAGAGCTGACTTGTCAAAGCATAGTTAGCTTTTTTACTAATGGCATTAACAATAAAAAGTGGATTTAAAGACTTAAAATCATTAATATTTTCTACTACTAAATACCCCTCTGCTTGAATAGTAGCCTTTTCTTTTTCATCATTAGTATAAATACCTACTATTTCAAATTCCTTCGTTACTTGAGCAATATCAAGATAAAAGTGGGCTCGATATCCAAACCCACATAAACCTATTTTAATCATTCTAAAACCTTCTTAACTGTTTCTAAATAATTTTTAATGATTTCCTTCCGCTTAACAATGCCAATAAAAACCTTTCTATCATCAACGATTGGAATAAAGTTTTGATTAGTAGCTTGTTCTAAAATATCTTCAATCTTAGCACTAACTGCCATAGCTTTATAAGGACGATTTAAGCTAACATCCTTAAAGTGTTTGCTTTCAGCTACCTCTTTGTCAAAATTACAATCATAAATAAAGCGTAAAATATCCCCATCTGAAATCGTAGAAACATACGTACCATCATGTTTTAAAACCGGAATAACACTAAAACGGTGCACCTGCATCTTTTCGATAATTTGTCTTACCGTATCATCTTCATAAACAAAATCAATATCCTTCTTTGGAGTTAGAAAAAATAAAACATTCATAAAATACCTCTAGTTGTGTGATAAATTGGCCAAAAAAGCCTGTGAATAGCGTTTATTTAAGGGAATAAAATACTTCTTATTGTCTTTAACAAGAAATGCTCCTGTATCAAAGAAATAAAAAGGAATACCTAACTTTAACGAATCAAGACTAAGTTTTTTTATATGATCAAAATATATTGGTCTTGCTCCTGTAAAGTTCTCCCCACCACAATTAATATAGTCAATATCAGTTTGCTTTTTCACTAATTTAGTAATATCAATTTCATCTAATAAAGGTGCAAGCATTAATGACTTACTACATGCCTTTAAGGCTAACAGGTGTGGAACGCGTTCATCAAAAGTGGCCTGATTTTCACAGCTAACAGTAAATGTGACATTAGCATAACCATTACCCCAGTCATCCGGTAAGGTCTTAGTAGCTCTTTCGATGCGCTTAGTCAACAAGATGAAATGTAAGTCTTTTCTTTCTTTAATCATCTCATATAATCTAGGACGATACAAATCGGCCTCCTCTAGCAAAAAATCGCTCTTTTGACAAACAATAACATCTTGGCCCCCTGTGATAATATAGTGACCCCGTCGGTCCTTTTTTACCAGTATTTCAAAATTTTTATTTAAAATTATATTATTGCTATCAATCTTACTATCTTTATATGCAAAAACATAACAATTGAGGCACCCAGGACTAATTTTATGACAACCTAACCAGGGATTATATGTGAACACGTTCTCACCTCACTTTCATCCACATCTTTATTATAGGTGATAGTGCTTTCATTTACAACAAAAAAGATGGCTTATTTTGGTTAGATACAAACCAATTTAAACCATCTAAATTTATTTAATAATAGACCTTGACCAAATAGAGACCCTGTCCAGGCGCGATATATTGGCAAGCACGTGAATCTTCTTTAGCTAAAAGTTCTTTAATAAAGTCAGTTGAATATCGACCTTTCCCGATTTCAATTAAAACACCCATCATTCGTCTAACTTGATATTTTAAAAAGCTGCTACCCAAAAATTTAAATACAATCAAATCATTATTCTTTTCTATTTCAACCGCATAAATGGTACGCGTAAAGTCCTTTAGCTGATTCGTATGAATACTGCAAAAGGAACGAAAATTATGAGTTCCTATTAGGTAATTTGCTGCCTCTTGCATTAAACTTAAGTCTAAATTATAGCAATAATACGCATATCTTAAACTAAAAACATCATTGGCTTTAGTTGTAATTTTATAATGATATTCCTTTTTCTTAGCACTAAAGCGCGCATGAAAAGTTATATCTACCGCTTCAACTGCCATAATACGAATATCTAAGGGTAAAAAGCTATTTAGAGCCTTTTGAATAATTTCTGGTTTCAGAGCTTGGGTCAAATCAAAATGAATAACCTGGCCATAAGCATGAACTAATTTATCTGTACGCCCAGAACCAACTACTTTAATCTCTTGTCCCAACCAATTAATAAAGGCCGTTGTTAAAGCTAGTTCAATCGTTGGTAAATTACCCTGTCTTTCAAAGCCATAATAATTATAGCCATCATAGCTTATAGTAGCTTTATATCTATAATAAGACATTGAGTGTTATAACTCCTGCTAATAAAATTATGGTCACACCTACTGCTACAAAATCGACAGCTTGTAATTTCAGTTCATCATAACGACTGCGCTTTTCTCCTACTATATAACCTCTAGTTTCCATCGCATTAGCTAGGTCATCTGCTTTATTAAAGGCTAAAACAAACATTGGGATTAATAAAGAGATAATTTGGGTCACCTTACTTTTAATACTTCCCTCTGCAAAATCTACTCCGCGAGAAGCCTGAGCTCGCATTATTTTGTTAGTTTCATCAAATAAAAGTGGAATAAAACGTAAGGTTAGAGAAAAAATCATCGAAATGGTTCCAACGGGAACCTTAATTTTCGCTAAAGGACTCAATATTGATTGTAAGCCATTATTAATATCATTTGACATAGTTGAAAAGGTTAATAGACTCGTAATCCCCACCATTAAAACAATTCTTAAAAAGATGAATGAGCCTTGAATTAAACCACCACTATAAATCTCAAAATTATAGTGACCAAACATTAACGTCTTGAAATCAAACAATTGAACAACAAAACATAAAATAAAAATAGTTAAAAGGTATAAAAAGCGAAGCGGAATATACTTAGCTGTAAAAAAATAAATTAATACTAAAGCAATTATCATTAAAAGCTGGTATAGTCCAAAATGAAAGTGAAAGGTATAAAGCAAATCGCCACTTTTGGTATAAACAACCTGCAAGATAAAGGTAAACGTAAGTAAAAATAATATTGGTTTAAGACCCTTAATAAATCTTTTTATTGGCAACCGTGTAGTCAAATATAAAAGAATATAAAGACCAAGTAAACCTATCATCGCATAAATATTAGGAATGATAAAAATCAAAACCATATAAATGATAGTTAAAATAATTTTATTACGCGGATCTAATCTATGAAGCCAACTATTACCAGGAATATATTGACCGATAGTTATACCATTCATAAAATCACTTCCTTTAACCGCTTTAATAGTTCTTCTTCACTATAAATATCATAGCCTAGGTTTAAATTCATTTTTTCATTTAAGTAATCAATTAGACATAATAAATCTGGTTTAGTTAAATGACACTCTTTATAAATATTTGAACTGAATAAATCAATTGGTTTACCATCAAACTTTACCATTCCGTCCTTCATACCAATAACTCTAGTGGCATATTTATAGACTAAATTCATATCATGAGTTATGACTACTATTGTCTTTTTATATTCCTTATTAACCCTATTAAAAATTTCCATGACTTCAAGAGCAGTCTTAGGGTCAAGACCACGGGTTGGTTCATCTAATAGCAAAATATCTGGATTATAAGCTAGAATGCCTGCAATTGCCACTTTGCGCATTTGACCACCGGATAAATTAAATGGTGATTTTTCTAGTAAATCCGCTCCAATACCTAACATTTTAGCTGCCTGTAAGGCTCTTTGTTTTGCCTCTTCTTCCTTATAACCAAAATTCAAGGGACCAAACATAATATCTTTTAAAACTGTCTCCTCAAATAATTGATACTCTGGAAATTGGAAAACAAAGCCTATTCTTTTTCTGATTGGTTTTAATTTAGGATTTTTTCTCTTTTTAGGAGTGATAACGTAGTCAAAAATATGAACAGAACCCTTAGTTGGCAATAATAAGGCATTCATATGACTAACTAAAGTCGACTTGCCAGAACCAGTTTGTCCAACTACAGCCACAAATTCATCTTGGGCAGCAATATCTAAATTGATATTATGTAAAGCGGCAACATAATCATTCTTACGTAGGCCAGCATAATTATGTTCTACTTCTCTAAATGATATTGCCATAATATCTCCTCCAGCTTTTTATTTTGACGTAAAATTGGATCACTCATCGCCTCATGATAAATACGCATTTTAAAAGGCATATCTAAATTGGAGCTTTGTAGTAATTCTCTTTGTTTAAAAATATCTTCTGGCAAGCCATCACCTATAATTTGCCCATCCTTTAAAACGATTACACGGTCAGCTAATTTGGCTAAATCTAAATCATGAGTAATTGTAATAATTGTTTTATGATAATTATTTTTCAAGGAAACAATTAAATTAGTTATATCTTTAACCCCATCAGGATCAAGCATTGAAGTAGCCTCATCAAGAATAATTACCTCTTGATTTAAAGCTAAAATACCCGCAATTGCTACTCTTTGTTTTTGCCCGCCTGATAAAGTATTTGGTTCCCGCTCTAAATAGTCATACATGCCAACTTCTTTAGTCCATTTGGTTACTAATTCATGCATTTGAGTTCGTTCAATATTACGATTTTCTAGCCCAAAGGCCACATCATATTTAACATTAACCCCAACAAATTGATTATCAGGATTTTGAAAAACAATACCTACCTTTTTTCGAATTTCGCCAATACTTTTTTCATTTAATTCTATGCCATCATAATAAATTGAACCTTTAGTTGGTTCTAAAAGTCCTACTAAAAGTTTAGACAAAGTTGATTTACCACTACCATTATGACCTAAAATAGCCAGCCACTCCTCATTATGAATGGTTAAATCAATACCTCTTAAGGCTTGATCTTTTTCGGTATAAGCATACCATAAATCCTTTATCTCAATCATTCATCTCAACTCCAATTAATCTAAAACCCGTAAAATGACACATTTTAGGTACAATTCTAAACCATTAAGCAAGGTAGGATGGTCAGGGGCCTGAATTCGAAAATCTACCATTTGACAAATTCTTTTACTATCACTGACAGCATCCTTAAGCATAGCTAAAAACAAATCAAGTGTCATATGCTGAGAGCAGGAAAAAGTCACTAAATAGCCACCCTTTTTCAAAGCTTTTAAAGCTTGAAGATTAATATCTTTGTAGCCTTTATATGCTTTTTTGACTGTTTCTTTAGCTTTAGTAAAGGCTGGTGGATCAAGTACTATCACATCATACTTATCCTTAATTTCCTCTTCTCTTAAATAATCAAAAACATCGCAACAACAAGCATTTATGTTAGTAAAGTCATTAAGCTTAGCATTAGCTAAAATAGTATTTACAGCTAATTCAGAAATATCAACTGCCATTACCTCTTTAGCCCCATTTTTAGCAGCATTTAAGGCAAAGCCACCAGTATGTGAAAAACAATCGAGGACAACCTTACCCTTAACATAATATTTAAGGTTATCTCTATTAAACTTTTGATCTAAAAAATAACCTGTTTTTTGACCGTTTTCTACATCAACATAAAACTTTAAACCATTTTCTTCTACTAAAACTTGAGTAGGAAATTCATTATATAAGAAACCCTTGGTTAAAGGTATTCCTTCTTTGGCATTAACACTAGTATCATTACGATAATAAATGCCCCGGGGGTGTAATAATTCCACTAAACAAGAACATATTTCCTCCATTAAATTATACATTCCTAAAGAGGTAAACTGACAAACCAAAATATCGGCATATTTATCTACTACTAACCCTGGTAACAAATCAGCCTCACCAAATACTAAACGTAAAGCATTACTAGCTGTTAAATTGAGATTTTCTCTATGACTAATGGCTAAGGCTAGACGTTCTAACCAAAAGCTCCTATTAATTACTATATCCTTGTCTGTAAGTAACCGCACCATAATCTTACTATCAGCATTAAAAAAGCCTAAGCCAACAAAATTATGGTCATAGGTATAAACCTTGGCTATACTTCCACTTTTAATTTCTCCGGCAAAACTATTAACTTCGTTGTTATATATAAAAGGACTAGAACTTTTATATTCCTTAACAACATTCTTATTTAAATAAATATTAAACATCTTAACGGAAAGACACTATTATGCCGTTTTGTTGAGCATAAAAAGTCGTTAGGCCTCTAGTAGGCACTAACTCAACCTCAACATTAGCATATTTAGCCAAAATATTAGCCTTTAATGATTCAGCTGTTGGCAAATTATCAACATAGGTTATAACAACCTTACTAAACTTAGGAGTCAAGTTAGGCATCTCATCAACTAAGCTATTTAAAGATTTAGTAAGAGTACGAACTTTTTTAATTAATTTTATTTCACCATTGTCGGCACAAAATAAAGGTCTAATGGATAAAAATGAAGCGACCATTCCTGTAAACTTATTCATACGACCATTTTTAACTAAATTGTCAAAACTAGATAAAACGAATAATAGTTGGTAGTTTTCTGACTTAATTTGACTAGCAACTTCCGGAAAAGATTTCCCCTCATTTAATAAAGAAATAATATCATGAGTCATTAAACGCTCAACACCAGCCACAGCCTTAGAGTCAATAACTGCTACTTCATGACCATCTTTTTTGACAATATCGCGTGCTAGACAAGCACTATTATAGGTGCCAGATAATTTAGAAGAAATTGTAATACAAAACGTATAATCTGCTTCTCTAAAGATAGCTTCAAATGCGCCCGGATTAGGACAAGATGTTGTTTGTTTTTCTTTAGAGGCAGCCATTTCAGCTAATAAATTTTTCGTATCTAAAGAATCATCATCAATATGTTCCTTACTACCAATTTTAATAGTTAAAGGAACCACCTTAACTGGATATTTAGCATCTAGATATTCTTTTGTCGTAATATCTGCTGCACTATCAACAACAATTTGATATGTCATATAATTACCTCCTTACAACGCTATCTCTAATAATATTGGTGCATGATCGCTACCAAAAATATCAGTATAAATATCGGCAACAGCTACCTGCGAAGCCAAGCTATTAGAAACTAAAAAGTAATCGATTCTCCAACCAATTCCTTTAGCTCTGGCATTCATGCGGTAGCTCCACCACGAATATTTTACCAAATCAGGATGTAAATGTCTAAATGTGTCTAAATAACCTTCCGCTAATAATGTTGAAAAAGCTGTTCGTTCCTCAATAGTAAAGCCTGCATTTCTTTCATTTGCCTTCGGATTTTTAATATCTATCTCTTGGTGAGCAACATTAAGATCTCCACATAAGACAACTGGCTTGGTTAAGGTTTTTAAATACTCTCTCAATGATTCTTCATATTCAAGACGATAGTTTAATCTTTTTAACTGGTCCTGACTATTTGGTGTATACATCGTTATAAAATAGTAGTTTGGATATTCTAAAGTTATAACTCGACCTTCATCATTATATTTACCAGCAAGCAAACCATAATGAACACTTAAAGGCTCCTCCTTAGTATAAATTAAAGTTCCACTATATCCCTTTTTTTCTGCACTATTCATATAGCAATGATATCCTGGAATAGTAATATCCTTTTGCCCTTCTTGCATTTTGGTTTCCTGAATAGCAAAGATATCAGCATCAACCTGTTTAAAAAAGTCTAAAAAACCTTTTTCCCAACATGCTCTTATTCCATTAACATTCCAACTGATAAAACGCATTTTTAAAATCCTTTCTATAAAACACAAATAAGACAGACTAGTCTGTCTTATTTATTTGGTTCTAATTTTTTAGTTCCACCCATGTATGGCCACAATACTTCTGGAATATCTACACTACCATCAGCATGTAAGTGGTTTTCTAGTAAAGCTATTAACATTCTTGGTGGAGCAACTACTGTATTATTTAAGGTATGAGCAAAATAATTGCCCTTATCACCCTTAATTCTAATACCTAACCTTCTAGCTTGGGCATCACCAAGGTTAGAACATGAACCAACTTCAAAATATTTCTTTTGGCGTGGAGACCAAGCTTCAACATCTATTGATTTAACCTTTAAATCAGCCAAGTCACCACTACAACATTCAAGCGTACGACAAGGAATACCCATAGAAACGAATAGTTCAACTGTATAACTATACATCTTCTTAAACCATTCCATTGAGTCTTCTGGCTCACATACAACAATCATTTCTTGTTTTTCAAATTGATGGATACGATAAATACCTCTTTCTTCAATACCATGAGCACCCTTTTCTTTTCTAAAGCATGGGCTATATGAAGTGTAGGTATATGGCAATTTAGATTTATCTAGAATTTGACCAATAAACTTACCAATCATTGAATGTTCACTAGTACCAATTAAGTAAAGATCTTCACCTTCAATCTTATACATCATTTGATCCATTTCACTGAAAGACATAACGCCATCAACTACATTAGAACGAATCATATATGGTGGAATAACATAGGTAAAGCCTTTATTAATCATAAAGTCTCTAGCATAAGCTAAAACCGCACTATGTAAGCGGGCAATGTTGCCAATTAAATAGTAAAAACCATTACCTGCAACTCGACGTGCTGAATCAAGATCAATACCATTTAATTTTTCAATAATATCTAAATGATATGGAACTTCAAAATCATATTGCGTAGGTTCTAAAAATCTTTCTCTTTCAACATTTTCAGAATCATTACGACCAATAGGTACTGACTTATCAATTATATTTGGAATTATCATCATTCGATGTTTTAACTCTGCTTCAAGCTTAGTTAATTCTTCATCGATTTTTGTTATTGTATCATTGATTTGGCTAACTTCTTCTTTACACTTGTTAGCTTCCTCTTTTTTACCTTCGCGCATTAAGCTACCAATTAATTGTGAGCTTTTATTACGTTTAGCTCTTAAGGTTTCAACTTCACCTTTATTTTTTCTAATTTGTTCATCTAACGCAATAACTTCATCAACTAATGGCAGTTTTTCGTCTTGAAACTTATTTTTGATGTTTTGTTTAACAACATCCGGGTTTTCCCTTAAAAATTTAATATCAATCATATTTTACTCCCAATCTAAAGCTTTTATTATACTAACTGGAATTTCATATTTACTAGCTTTATTTAATAATTTTTGTAATGTGTTAATCACATTAAATTTAGTTAAAATCATAACGATAGCCGCAATGACTCTCTTTTTATACTTACGTAAAGAAATCACCTTAAGTAAAGCTGATTGACTGAAACGTGAAGCAAAAGAACGTAAATAACGGTATAATGCTTCATAATCAACATTAGTAAAAGAGTCAATATGCTCTATTAATTCTAAACATTCAATAATATTTAGATACATTTCGTTACGAAAATCGACATCCAAATTGAAAACTGACATACCGCCAATTTTTCTAACACTCTTTATATCTAATAGGTTTGTAAAAACATATTCAAAATCCACATCATAGTTAATGATACCTTTTTCTTTATAGAAACTGCCACCTGTTACACAACCATTACGTCCCTTATTAGTTAAGAACTCAATAATATTTTCCTTATTAGGCTCTTTACTAGAATCATTAGCATATGGTTTATAATAAAGGCCCTTAGATAGATTTTTTATTGTCCCCTCGTTGCTAAGGCGCGCCAATAGTTGATAAAAAGTGTTCTCTTGCATATCTGCAAAATAGTCTACATAAGTTTGTTTAGCAAAGAATAATTCCCCATCTTTTAACATGTCTACCCAGTTTCTAATATTTTTTGTGTACATTTTATTCATCTACCTTTTCTTTTTTGTTTTTTAAATAATTAACCCAGAAATAGTAAACTATACTCCCAACTAGAATAAACCCTAAAAAGACTATTACTCCTAAATAAAATGCATTTAATGCTACAATTGTCCAATAACCATAGACAATTGCCAACATAATGGAATAAAAAACTGACAATAGTAGCTGATATCTATAAGTTTTTAAATCTTCTTTGGCTATTTTGTGTAATGTCACCTTAATCATCCCTCTACATTTTTTCAATCAATTCTTTAATATGAGATGTTGTAAAACCATAGAACTCATAAATTTGTTTGATTGGCATTGATTGACCAAAATCATCAATTCCTAAAACATTACTAGCATAACGATACCATGGCTGAGTTGAACCCATTTCTACCGCTAAACGCTTAGTAATCTTGTGTGGAAGAACTAATTCTTTATACTCTTCTGTTTGCATACGGAAGATAAATTCAGATGGCATACTAACTACTCTTGTCATTACTCCTTCTGCCTCTAATTCTTTGGCAGCTTGTAGACAAATATTTAAGTCTGAACCACAACTTATAATAATGTGGGTTGGTTCTGTCTTTGGCTCAAAACAAATATAAGCCCCCTTAATAAAGCCTAAATAATTTGTTTCAGCTAAAACTGGTAAATCTTGCCTAGATGTAGTAATTACAGTAGGATAGGTATTATTATGCATAGCCCCTAAAACAGCCCATGTTGCTTCCTTAGCATCTGCTGGGCGAACAACATTTAAATTAGGCATAGCTCTTAAGCCTGCCAACTGTTCAACCGGCTCATGTGTTGGTCCATCTTCACCAACACATACACTATCATGTGAGAAAATGAATAGACTTGGAATATGCATAATAGCTCCCAAGCGAATAGAATCTTTTAAATAATCCGAAAATACAAAGAAACCCGAACCAACACCCTTAAGTCCACTTAAAGTTAAACCATTAACTATACTAGCCATTGCATGCTCTCTAACGCCGTAGCAAACATTACGACCAGCATAATTATCATAAGCAAAATCACCTGCAATACCCTTAATCATACATGAGCTTGCCAAATCTGCAGAACCGGCTACAAGGCCAGGGTAATATTCTGCTAGTTTACTTAAAACTTGACCCGTAACTTTACGCGTTGAAATTGGGCTATCATAAATAGGTAAATCAATATCTTTAGCTTGATAGTTGTTATTAAGTAAAATTGTTAGCTCATTGTATTCATTTGGATATTTTTCTTTATAGTATTGTAAAGTATCTTGGTACTTGTCATAACTAGCCTTGCTTCTTTTACCAAAGGTTTGGGCATATAAATCATAAACCTCACTTGGAACCGTAAATTCAGGATAATGATAATCTAAATTTACTTTTAATTCCTCTAATTGTTCAGCTGTCAATGGTTTACCATGAACAGCACTAGTGCCTTGATTACTTGCCCCATAGCCAATAATAGTTTTTATTTCTATGATAGTTGGTTTATCTAAACTATTAGCTTTAGCAATAGCTTTACTAATAGCTACTAAATCATTACCATCCTCAACCTTTAAATAAGACCAGTTCATAGCTTCAAATTTTAATTTAATATTATCAGAGGTAGCCTTATAGGTTGGACCATCAAGTTGAATATCATTAGAATCAAACAAAACAACTAAATTATCCAATTTAAAGTTTCCTGCTAATGAACAAGCCTCCATTGCTAAGCCTTCTTGAAGATCACCATCGCCACATAAAACGTAGGTTTTGTAATCAAATAAAGTTGCATCTGGCTTATTATAACGACTAGCCAAATTCTTTTCCGCCATTGCAAAACCAACTGCTGTAGCTAAACCTTGACCAAGAGGTCCAGTAGTAACCTCTACTCCCGCAGTATGTCCATACTCTGGGTGTCCTGGTGTCCTACTTCCCTTTTGCCTAAAGGCCATTAAATCTTCCATATTTAAATCAAAACCACTAACATGCAATAAAGCATACAAAAGCGCTGAACCATGACCAGCACTTAAAACAAACCGATCACGACCTGGCCATTTACTATTACCGCTATAGTTATTTAAAAATTCAGTAAATAATACATGAACAATAGGTGCACTTCCCAAACAAATTCCTGGATGACCACTTTTTGCCTTAGTAATCATACTAGCACTTAAAACCCGCAAAGTATTAACTGCTAATGTATCATATTTGTTTTTCATATATGTTACCTACTCTTGTTTATTGTTTTTGTTTTCAACTACATCGTCTAAATGACTATCTGCTTTTTTAATAACATCCTTAGGTTCGTGCATTAGATTATCAGGTTCTTCAACAATATCTTTTGGCTCATCTAAAGCACTTTTTACTTCATCACTAGCAGAGTCTGAAGGCTCTTCATCTACATAAGCCACCTTATTTTCTTCTGTAGCTTCTGCTTTTTCTTTTTCTTCCTCTGCAGCTAATTCCGCATCAATTTCTTTTTGCTTTTCATCAAAGAATCGATCAATATACTCTTTTTGCTTTTCAATTATGGCATCAAAGCCTTCTGGTGTTAATTCTTCTTTAATTAGGTTAACACTGGCTTTATTATATTCAGCAATTTTGTTTTTAGTTAGCTTATTAAGTACTAACATACCACCAATGAAAACAATGAATACTGCAAGTTGAGCGTAAATACTCCATGATTCAATTCCTGGAATAAAGTTTAAAATAATATATATCGCTAAGCACACAATAGCTAGCGGTATCAAAATTCTAAAATTATATTTCTTAGTTACATCATCACATTGATCCCAGAAATCCAACCATATTTTATTGATTGGTTGTGTATACAATTCATGTACTTCATGATAAAAACCTTTTTCAATAAATAATCTATAATCCGTTCCATTTGCACTAGTCCATACAACAAATTTACCCTTAGGTACATTTTGGTTATATATTGCATCAAAGTCATCTAAATAATAAACTTGCACTATACGACCATCAAATTCTTGAGTTTCAACCGGTTCATAACCTTCAGCTAATTGATAAACTTTTGGATTTAAACGCATATAAAACACTCACTTTCCTTTCGTTTTACTATTATAGCAAATTTTATTATGATAATAAAGAAAAAAATTTTAATTTATGCTATAATGATGCAAGAGGTATGAAAGATGAATAAAAGTAATATTTTAATTGTCGAGGACGAAGTAAATATTTTAAGAATACTTTCAAATTATTTCAAGCGAGCAGGCTACGAAGTTTATGAGGCAACTGATGGTCAAAAGGCTTTAGACATATTTGCTAATGCTAAGCTTGATTTAATTATTTTAGATATTATGCTCCCTAAAATTGATGGTTTTGAAGTGGCTAAGAGAATTCGTTCTACATCTAATATTCCCATCATAATTATGACTGCCTTAGGAGAAGAAAGTGATATGATTAAAGGCTACAATTTAAAAATTGATGATTATATTGTTAAGCCTCTTAAACCTAAAATTCTCGTGATGAAAGTCAATAATTTACTTGAACGAATTAAACAACCTGAAACCATGAAAAAAACCTATAACATAGCCAATATCTCTTTAGACTTTGGGTCAATGAAAGCATCTTTAGATAATCAGGATTTAAACTTGTCTAAAACAGAGTTTAAACTTTTATCTTATTTAATTGAAAATAAGGAGCGTGCTCTTTCTCGTAGTCTACTTTTAGATGAAATATGGGGTATGGAAGTTTATGTCGATAATCGTATTGTTGATACATACATTAAAAATTTACGAAAGGCATTAAAACCCTATAACTATATTAAAACTGTTTTTGGTTTAGGGTATATGTTTAGTGTCAATGAAAACTAAAAGTTTTGTATTGCTAACAATTAGTGCGGTTTTTTTTCTTGCCCTAGCCCTAATCATCAACATTCTCTTTCGTACTAATAATTACCTCTATTTAATTAATATATTACTAGTTTTTATTTTGATTTTTTTCTATGTTTTTTTGATTTTTTCTTTATTTGTCAAACCGATTAAACGAACAATAAAATACCTTAAATATTACAATGATGGCAATTGTGCCCCTTCACTTTTGCCTGAACAAATCCGCGAATTAAATGAATTAAATCAACAAATAACTATTTTGACAACTAAGATGAAACAGTTAGAAAAGCAATATCAAGAAGTTTTAAATGAAAATACCACTTATTACGAACAATATAAATTAGATTTAGAAAATAAAAAACAACTAGTCGCTAGCATTTCCCATGAAATTAAAACTCCTCTTGCCGTTATTGAAGCTACAGCATCAGGGATATTAGATGATATCTTTTCCGAGGAAGATAAAATTAAAGAGCTTAACAATATTATCAGTGAATGTGATAAAACAACAATTATGCTACAAGATATAGTTAATATTTATAAAATCGATAGTACAAATTACAATTTGGAAGCTAAAAATATCAACCTTAGGGACTTAATTGAAGAAACTCTCAACTTTTATGCTCCTTTAATCACAAAATACCAAAAAGAAATTTCTATCTTAGGTAGCCTTGATTTCACTTATCCTCTTAATGCTATTCAGTTTAAAAAGGTTCTAGCAAATGTTATTTTAAATGCTATTGTATATTCACCAAGGAAAGAGAAAATTACTATTGAAATTAAAGAAACTCCTAATTATCATGTTTTAGAAATTATTAACTATGGTATTACTATTGCCAAAGATGATTTAAAGAAGGTCTTTGAACCCTTTTACCGCGTTGATAAATCCCGTACAAAAAAAGAAGACCATGGCAATGGCCTTGGTCTTTATATCGTAAAAGAAATTTTAGAAAAACACCAGTTAGATTATGGACTAATTAATCTAAACAATGGAGTTAAATTCTATATTATATTTCCTATTCTAATTCCAAATTAGCATAAGCATTTAAAGAAAGATCAGCAAAATCTTTCTTTTTTTGTTGCCGATAATAGCCCGCTACTGCTATCATAGCGGCGTTATCCGTACAATATTTAATACTTGGTATATTGATAGTATAACTACCATCATTCTCTTTATTAAAGCGTTCCTTTAAACCTTTATTGGCAGAAACCCCACCAGCAACAATTATATTTTTAACATTGTAAGCCGCACAAGCTTTAAAGGTTTTGTTAACTAAAATTTCTGTAACTACATCTTGGAAGGAAGCTGCTAAATCTTCTTTTCTAATCGCATTTCCTCTTTGTTCTTCATTATGAGCTAGATTTATAACTGCGCTTTTTAAACCAGAAAAGCTAAAATTAAAGTTATCAACATATGGTTTAGGAAGCTTATATGTTATCTTTCCGCTTTGCGCCATTTTATCGACAACTGGTCCACCAGGATAACCTAAGCCTAAAACCCGCGCTACCTTATCATATGATTCACCTACTGCGTCATCATAAGTCTCGCCAATAATTGCAAAGTCATAATTATCCTTCATATAGACAAGTTCAGTGTTACCACCAGATACAACTAGTGCAATAGCTGGGAACTTCATTTCATGCTCAATGGCATTAGCATAAATATGACCTGCTAAATGATGAATTGGAATTATTGGTTTATTGTACATTAAGGCAAAAGTCTTAGCGGCCGTTAAGCCTACCAATAAAGAACCAATCAAACCAGGGGCATAAGTTACAGCTACCGCATCAATTTCTTCTGGTTTAATGGCTGCCCTAGTGAAAGCCTCCTTAAATACTAATGATACTTGATAAACATGGTTACGAGAAGCTACTTCTGGTACTACTCCCCCAAATTTTGTATGAATATCAATTTGTGATAAGACAACATTGGCTAATACTTCTTTACCATCCCGGACAATAGCTACACTAGTCTCATCACAGCTAGATTCAACACCTAAAATTAACATTTTATCGACTCCATTTCATTAAAATAGCCGCATCCTTATTGTGATAATACTTAGGCCTTACATTATAAGTTGTAAAGCCTAATTTTGCATAAAGTGATAAGGCTGCTTGATTATTTTCATTTACTTCTAAAAAGATTTCTTGATACTTATTTTTGATATTACTGAAAAGCTTTGTAGCTAAACCTTGCTTACGATAGGCTGGTTTAACATAAACACTAACAATTTCCGCCTCATCTAAAACTGCTTGATAAATTAGATAAGCAGCTAAATTATTTTCTTTAGTGATAATTTCAACCTGGAAATTAGTTAAATCTGTAAAACTAGAACCAAAATTAGCTTCTTCTAGCGCCTTAATTTCGGCACTATAATTTTGCATTTAAATTACGCTCCGCTTCTGTGTCACGTAAATAATTAGGAACCAGTAAGTCTGGTTCAGCTACAGGAGTAGCTAACTTTAAGACTAATTGAGGATTAACCTTAAAATTACCATTAGCTACCTCAATATCATAAGCTTTTTCTTTTAAAGCCGCTAAAGCTATAAAAGAATCAGCAACTAGTGGCTTACCATTTTCATAAATAGCACCAAAAACATTACCATTTCTTGCATCTATATAAGTTAAAACTTTACCGCTAGTCGCACTAGACATCAAAGCTAAAGTTGATATTTGATAAACCTTGGTAGGCATAAAGGCGCCAAACATTTTAGCTACTGTAACCGCCATTCTAACCCCTGTATATGAACCTGGTCCAATACCACAAATGAAACGATCAATATTTTTAGCCTCTAAGTGGTTAGCCTTTAACATCTCGGCTAAGCCTGAAACAATGTGAACACTATGATTACGACCATCTACGTAATATTTTTCAGCTAAGACCTCATCATCATGTAATAAAGCCATATAAAGGGTTGAGGTGGCTGAATCACAAATTAAACTAAACATGTATAATCCCTTCCTTCATAACGTTTACCAACTGGCCTGATCGTTATTTTTCTCTTATTGTCTCCTAAATCGACTAAATCTATGGCTAAATATTCTTGCGGTAAAAGCTCTTCAATATTATAAGGCCATTCTATTACGCAAATACTGTCATTTGTAAAATACTCTTCTAAATCAAAATCATTATTTAAACCCTGTAGGCGATATAAATCAAAATGGTTTAATGTCACATTTTGACCCTGATAGGTTTTAACAATATTAAAGGTTGGTGAATTAATAATTCTCCTTACGCCTAAGCCTTGACCGATTCCTTTAGTGATTGTAGTCTTACCACCTGACAAATCACCTGTTAACAAAAGGACATCACCAGGCATTAAAGTCTTAGCGATTTTTATACCTAAAGCTATAGTTTCCTCAGCTGAATTGGTGAAAAATTCCATCGAAATTCCCTCCTTAATTTAAAGCGCTCTAATTATACCACAAATTATAAAAAAAAGAAAAAAAGACTACATATTTTTTGCAGTCTTATAATTTTCTTTTTGTAAATTAAACAATTTAGCATATAAACTCTCGGGTTTTTGCATTAAAACCTTATGTGGAGCATAGTCAACAATCTTACCATTATCTAATACTAAAACCTTATCACAAAAAATAGCTGAGGCCAAACGGTGAGAAATATAGATAGCTGTCCTATCACTTGCTAATTCTTTAAAGTTGGCATAAATATTAGCTTCAGCTAATGGATCAAGGGCGGCTGTTGGCTCATCTAATATGACAAAGTCACTATTCCTAGCTAAACAACGGGCAATGGCAATTTTTTGGGCTTCACCACCACTTAGCTCAACTCCATTTTCATTAAACTCCTTGCTATAATAAGAATCTAGTTTTTGTGGCAATTTAGCAATCACTTCCGTTAGATTTAGTTCTTTTAAAATTGGGCTAATATCTTTATCCTTGCCAATTAAAATATTATCCCGTAAAGAAATGGCAAAAAGCTTATAATCTTGAAAAACCGTACTAATCAACTCATAGTAACTATTTAAGTCATAATCTAAAATATTGTGACCATTAATCAAGATTTCTCCCTTATCAACCTCATAGAGACGACAAACTAATTTAACAATAGTCGATTTGCCGGCCCCATTTAAACCAACTAAAGCAATTTTTTCACCAGCGTTAATTTTAAAACTAACATCATCTAAAACTAAACTATTCGTATTTGGATAGGCAAATGTAACATTCCTAAATTCTAAACTTGAAAAATGATTTAACTTAAGCGTTCCTATACTTTGGGCTTTAGGTAAATTCATTACTTCAACAATTGGTCTTAAATAATTTCTAAACCGCATTAATTGCACAAAACTACTAAATGCCGTATTTAAATTAGTATATAGATTAGTAGCTAAATTAACTTGTAAAGTAAAACTAGGTATACCAAGCTTTTTACTAATAGTATTGTAAGCAATTAAGAGATATATTAAACCTAGTTCCACATAATTAAAAATTGTATTAACTGCGTTTATAATGCCACTTTTTAAGGAAAACTTTATAAATTGCTCTTCTGTTTTATGAGAGAATATTACAAGTTGTCTTTGCATATGTTCGCCTAAAGAAAAAATTCTTAAATCCTTCTGATATTGCGGCAAATTCAAAACATCTAAATAATAGGAATAACGTCTATTAATGGGAATAATATCATGAAAGAATTTCATTGTAGCCTTATAATTAATCAGTGAAATTAAAATTGTTAATATAAAACCTACTAGAGTAATTAGTATCAGTAGTGGTTCTAAAAAAATGAGCGAACCAATCAAAGAAATAATAGTGATGAGAGCTGTTAAAAAGGAGGTAAAATTAGTCAGGGTTTGATTAATCGCTCCTTGGGAATAGACCGCAAATTTAATATTTTCAATTCGCTCTTGATTTTTTGCGTCCTCAATATATTGAAATTTAACCTCATTTAAATGCATAACAACTTTTTTGTAAATGAGTCTAGCTAAATAATCAACTTGATATTCATTATATTTATTTAAAACTTTTAATATTGCATTTAAAAATACATCACAACCAATTAAAAAGATCAAACTAGGAACTATTGCGGTAAAGTTTTTTGTAGTTACTAAGGTTATAATATACGAAATATAAAAGGAATTAAAAAGAATGATTCCTGTATCAACTATAACCTTAAAGATTAATACATAAAAATAGGTTGGATAAATGTGATAGGCTAAATTTATAATTTTAGTTAAAATTCTTTGCATAATTATCCCTCCCTATAGTATTTACCTTGTACCATAAACATCTCGTAATAATGGCCATGTAAAGCCAATAATTCCTCATGGGTACCATACTCTATTAAGCCCTCTTTACTAAATAAAGCTATATGGTCGCAAAATTTAGTAGAAGAGAGTCGATGTGATATATAAATGGCAGTTCGGCCTTTTACTAAGTCGGCAAATGATTCATATATCTTAGCTTCTGCTAAAGCATCAAGGGCAGCCGTTGGCTCATCTAGAATTACAAGTGGCGCATCTTTATATAGTGCTCTAGCAATAGCTATCCTTTGTGCTTCGCCACCACTTAATTCAACTCCATCTTCTTCGACACTTTTTAAAACTGGCTGATCATATTTTTTAGGTAAGCTATTAATTTTAGCATCTAGTCCTAACTTACTTAATGCTGCTTTTGCTTTCTCCTTAGCGACTAAATCTTGAGTATCACCACAAACATTTTCCAAAATTGTTCCGCTATATAAATTTACTTCTTGGAAAACACAGGCAATCATTTTATAATACTCTTCTCTCGCAAACTCATTGATATTGATACCATTAATAAGAATTTGACCTGCCGTTGGTCTAAATAAACCACAAATTAATTTGATAAGGGTGGACTTACCAGCTCCATTTTCTCCGACAATAGCTAGTTTTTCACCTCGACTTATTTTTAAATTAATATTTTCTAAAACCATTTTATCAGTTTTAGGATATTTAAAAGAAACATTTTTTAATTCAATTGTTAGAGCCTCATCCACTAAAGCCTTTTTAGTTCCCCAATTGCCGTAAAAATCATATTTTTCCAAAAAATTATAGTAATCACTTGTATATTTCACATTTTTAACTAAACTGATAGCTAAAGTACCTAGTGTCTTTATACTTGTGTTAAGTGCTACTACTACGCCCAAATAAAGAGTTAGAGCACCAATTGTTATTATTTGTTGATAGTAAGCTTGAGCTAGCAAAAAGAAACTTGCTGCATCTAAAATTAATAGACATAGTAATTCTAAAAAACTATATTGAAAACGTTTATTAGCTATATCTTTTAAAACTGTCTTATAGGAAATTAATTGATTAGAGTAAATATTATCTAGATAGTCTTGCATACCATAAACTCTTATATCTTTGCCATAATGATAATCAGCTAAAGTTTTTTCAAAATAATAAATTTGATTATTAGCATTTTTGAGTCGAGGATAAACCTTAGCTTGGTACTTAAACATTAAAAGATTAATGGCAATACCTACTCCTGCGCTTAACAAAACGGCAAATAAAATATAAATACTAATCTTTATTAATAGGATAGTTAAAAGAATAATTGTAAATAACGTTGGAAAAATTTTAAATAGAATCGAATAAGTTCCCTGAAAACCCATATTATCGCCATCAAAGGTAGTTGTTGCTAGGCGATACTCCTCGTTAAAAGCTTCATCCTCCACAAATTCATAATTCATCTCGCGATATAACTGAGCAAGTTTAGGAAATTCTGTCATTCTAATTTTTAAAAATATACTTTGTTCTAAATGCTCACACAGGGTTGAGATAACGCCTAAAATTAAAAGCAATCCTATAATAATTAGAATGGGTTTTAAAACATAATTAAAGTCGTTTTTGCTCAAGGCATCAATCACTATTTCTAACATAAATAAACTAATAACTGGAATAGCACCTTTAGCTATCAGTTCTAAAAAATAAAGCAAATAAATATAGTATTTCTTTTGGGTATTTATTATTTTAAACTGTCTTTTTAATGTACGAAAAAAGCCATATTCCATACCCTCACCTCCAAACAAAAATCGCTAAATTAAAACATATTCTTAAACATATTTTGTAACTTACTAGATAGTGAAGTTCCCACTACTCGCTTATTAATTTGTAAATCCCCAGAAATCGTACTCATCGTAATTTTGTTTTGATCAATATTATTTCCCTTTAATATGGCATCACCACTTACTGTTTTAATACTTGTATTAGCATTTAAACTAGTATTTAGCATGTCTATATCACCACTAACGGTTGACAATTTACAATCTTCATTAATTGATCCATTAACAATGCGTAAATCGCCGCTAACACTACTTATACTTGCGTTGGAAATAATTAAATCTTTTAAAGAAATATCACCACTAACGGCATTTAATCTCAATTTATTAATCGTTAAAAAAAACAAACTAACATCCGTGCTAATAACATTGATATTAATATCACTAAATGAGATATCTGGACCGCATAGTATAGTTAAGTCATAAGAACTAATCTTATTGCTAAATAATTTGGACTTTTCCCTGATATAAAGCTTTTCTTTTAATTTTTCTATCTCAAAATAAGGTAGTAAATCATCATCAATTTGATAGCTAATACCAGGATTGGGACTTGATTTGATAACCAAATCTGAGCAACTTTTTAAATCCAATTCTAATAATACTGATTGTTTTTCAGCAGCCTTTACTTGCAAATTTTGATAAATAAGTTCATCAATACTTGGTAACCTTTTAATAATTTCCTCCTCTGTTAAGTTAGCTTCTTCATAAAGCTCAATTTGTTCTTTAATTTTTTCAAGTATTTGTGCCGAAGAAATATTATGTTGGGTTAAACTTTTTTCTAGTTCCTCTAAATATATTTCTAACATTTTTATTCCTCCAAGCCTGCTAAAATCTTTTTAGCTTCTTCATAAGAAATTCGATTATCCTTTAAAGCAGCTAAAACATCTTTGCGATTATTATATTCTGTTACTTCTCCTTTAATATCAACCTTTGAAAAGCCGAGCGCCTCGATTAATTCATCTAAATTTTTCTTAACTGTTGGATAAGAGATGTCTAGCTCCTTTTCCACTGCCTTAATGTTGCCAGCATTTTTTAAAAACACTAAAGCGAATTTAAGTTGTTCATCACTTAAATAGTTAAATTTAGATAATTTGAACTCTCCTTCAATTTTACTATTACAATTAGTACATTCTAATTTGGTGACCTTTAACTCCCCACCACAAACCGGACATTTAGTTAATACGTTATACATTTTATCCTCCTATTTCAATAAATCACTTTTATCAATACAAATATAACCATTTTGTTCAGCATCCATTGATATTTGCCCAAAAGTAGGTTTTAAATATACTGGTCGCCAATCTATAGTTTTAATTTCATCTTTCATATTTTTGTAATTAATATACTTGAATAACATTATAATCACCCTCTTTATTTATATAATACATCTTTATTAATTAAAGTCAATATATAAATTAATTTTTTTAATGTTTTAATTAATAAAATTAATTTTTTTATATAAATTGATTAATTTTATTAAATTGTTATTTTATAGGTGCAATTTTGAAGCATAAAAAAAGAGTCCAAATCACTAAAAAGTGAAATGAACTCCAATTCTTTATTCACAGCATTTAACTAATTCTAAGAAAGAATTTGGATCTAAGCTAGCTCCACCAACTAAACCGCCATCAATATTAGGCATGCTTACTAGTTCCTTAGCATTTGCTGGTTTCATAGAACCACCATATAAAATACGCATTTCATCAGCAGTAACTGCATTATATAATTCTTTAATTGCTTGTCTGATGTTTTTGCATTCTTCTTCAGCATCACTACTAGCAGCTGTTTTACCTGTTCCAATTGCCCAAACTGGTTCATATGCAATAATTACATTGCTAACATCTTTAACAGATACTCCATTTAAAGCAATTTCTAACTGCTTTCTAATGACACTAGAAGTAATACCTAGTTCTCTTTGATCTAATGTTTCACCTACACAAAGGATAGGCTTAAGACCATGATTAATAGCAGAAAGGACTTTCTTATTAACTAGTTCGTCACTCTCACCAAATAAACTACGTCTTTCACTATGACCAACTATTACATACTCTACACCAGTAGTTTGTAGCATTACAGGACTAATTTCTCCAGTAAAAGCGCCAAATTCTTCGTAATACATATTTTGTGCGCCAATGCGAAGGTTGTCACCTTGTCTTTTTACTAAGTCGCGCAACAAAATAGCTGGAGCACAAATAACTGTGTCCACTACATCACAAGAAGGAAGGTTCTCGTTAATAGCATAAATGAAAGCTAAAGCCTCATCCCGAGTTTTGTTCATCTTCCAGTTTGCGACCATCATTGGTTTTCTCATTTAAAATACACCTTTTCTAAAAATTATTTTGATAAGATACTTGCAATATCATCAATAGCAGCTTCAGCTTGATTACCGGTTGCTTCGATAATCACATTTTCGCCTGAAGGAATTGCTAAAGACATAAGTCCTAAAATTGATTTAACATCAATAGTGCGATCATTATAAATTAAATTAATATCTACATTATATTTTGATGCAGCTTGGACTACCTTTGCTGCTAAAGCCGCGTGTAAACCTACTGTGCTTTTAACAGTAACTGATTTTGTCATAAAATTCTCCTTATTACTTTTCTGATAAACAAGCGATACCTGGTAATACTTTACCTTCTAAATATTCAAGAGATGCACCACCACCAGTTGAAACATGGCTGAACTTTTCAGCATAACCTAATTTTTCAACAGCGGCAACACTATCACCACCACCAACAATAGTGATTGCACCATCAAGATGAGCGATAGCTTCACAGATACCTAATGTACCAGCAGCAAAATTCTTCATTTCGAATACACCCATAGGTCCATTCCATACTACTGTAGCAGCACCCTTTAATTCATTTGTAAATAATTCTAATGTCTTAGGACCAATATCTAAGCCCATATCATCTGAAGCAATATTATCAACATCTTTAACTTCGCCTTTAACATCAGCAAATTCTTTAGCACAAACAGCATCAACTGGTAAAACAATCTTGCCATCTGCTTCTTTTAATAATTCTTTTGCTAATTCAACCTTATCATCTTCACATAAAGATTTACCAATGTTATGACCTAAAGCCTTTAAGAAAGTGAACATCATACCGCCACCAATTAAAATCTTATCAGCTTTCTTAATTAATTCAGAAATAACGCCAATCTTATCTGATACCTTAGCACCACCAAGAATAGCAACATATGGATGTTTAGGATTGTCAACAGCACCACCGATGAACTTAATTTCCTTATCTAATAAGAAACCAGCAGCACTTTCACTGATGTGAGATGCAATACCAACGTTAGAAGCATGAGCTCTATGCGCAGTACCAAAAGCATCATTAACAAATACATCACCTAGACTAGCCCAATATGCACCAAGTTCAGGATCATTTGAAGATTCTTTCTTACCATCTAAATCTTCATAACGAGTGTTTTGGAACATTACTACATCGCCAACATTCATCTTAGCGATAGCATCTTCTAATTCTTTACCTCTTGTTGCATTAACAAAAGTAACTTTTTTACCTAATAATTCTTCAAAATGTTTTGCAACTGGTGCCATATCACCCTTTGCTAAATCTTCTTCTTTCTTAATACGTCCAAGATGAGAGAAGACAATTGCCTTACCACCATTATCTAAAACATATTTAATTGTAGGTAAAGCTGCTCTAATACGAGTGTCATCAGTGATAACACCATCTTTCATAGGAACGTTAAAATCAACTCTAATTAAAACTTTTTTACCATTTAAGTTTAAATCAGATACTACTTTTTTAGCCATTATAAAATACCTCCATTATAGCTATAAAATCTCTACAATATATTATACAACATTTTGTGTTTTTTTAAAGACTTTAATTAAACTAAAGTATTATGTAAGCGCTATAAAGAGGCTCTAAAGCCTCTTAATTAGTGTATAACTTTTTCCGTATCTTTGTCAAAGAAGTGACATTTATTCATGTCAAATGCTAATTTAACTTTACTACCAATAGATAAATCATCACGAGCACCTACAGAAGCTGTTACAGAACATCCATCCATTGTTGTATAAATATTTGTATCTGCACCTAGTAATTCAGATACATCAACCGTTAATTCAACAGTAGCGTCTGGGTAAGTTTCCATAACAATTGGTTCATCGTGAATATCTTCTGGTCTAATACCTAAAATTAATTCCTTGCCAATATAACCTTTGCTCTTTAAAACGTCTAGTTTGCCAGCCGGGATTTGAACATGATAAGTTCCGTGTGTAGTACTAAATAAACCTGAACTATTAACGGTACCTGTAATAAAGTTCATTGGTGGAGTACCGATAAAACCAGCAACGAAAACATTAGCAGGATTAGTATAAATTTCTTCTGGTGTACCAACTTGTTGAACACGACCATCACACATAACAACAATTCTTGTTGCCATTGTCATGGCTTCTGTTTGGTCATGAGTTACATAAATGGTAGTTGAACCAATACGACGATGTAACTTAGTAATTTCTGTACGCATAGTAACACGTAGTTTAGCATCAAGGTTAGATAATGGTTCGTCCATTAAGAATACCTTAGCATCACGAACAATAGCTCTACCTAAAGCAACTCTTTGTCTTTGACCACCTGATAAAGCCTTTGGCTTTCTCTTTAAATATGGTGTTAAACCTAATATTTCAGCTGCTTCATTAACTCTTTTTTGAATTTCTTCTCTTGGTACTCTTCTTAAAACTAGACCAAAAGCCATATTATCATAAACCGTCATGTGAGGATATAGAGCATATGATTGGAAAACCATCGCAATTCCTCTATCCTTAGGTGAAACATCATTCATTAATTCACCATCAATATAAAGTTCACCTGAAGAAATTTCTTCTAGACCAGCAATCATTCTAAGTGTAGTAGATTTACCACAGCCAGATGGGCCTACAAAAACAATAAATTCCTTATCAGCTATTTCAAGATTAAAGTCAAAAACTGCTTGAACGCCGTTAGGATATATCTTATTAATATTTCTTAAACTTAATGTAGCCATAAAATCCTCCTCAAAATCTAGGATAATTATACTGCTTGTGAAAGCGCTAAACTATAGACATAATGCACAAAAATTTACTAAAAAGCATGACTTTTTCTAATCAATTTATATTTTCTTACTTTATCATCTAATAATTGTCTCAAACTTTAAGCTAGCAATAACCACACTTTCCTTAGGTAGTATATTATACTTTTCTTTAGTTGCATAGCCTCAAATTAAGGCATTAATTTGCCAAAAAACTTAATTTGCTTTTTTTCATCAAATTGTATAAATAAAATAGTTCTTTTAATTTTTTTAGACACAAAAATTATTAAGCTATCGTAAAGTTTAAATAATTAATTAGCTTAGATAACACTATTTTTCTCGCACAGGCTCATATATAAAACTGCTGCGTCTTTAAAATTTTTGACATTAAAGCCAGTATACTCGTAAAAGGCATTAATTTTATATAGTAACGTATTGCGATGCATGTACAAAAGGTTAGCTGAAACTACTACATTTAAATTATTGTTAAAAAATGTATTTAACAATTCCATAAAATTATGATCATCATAATATTTATCTAAAAGAATTTTTAATGCTTCCTTTTTATTTTGGGCTTGAGTTAAAAGCTGAGGAGCTAAATAAATGCCATTATCTAAGTTGCTAAAACCCTTTATAGCAAACTCTAATTCACGCATCAAGTTAGTTTTACTACCACTAATATAAACCTTATTTTCTAATAATAAATCAACAGTTAAAGCTCTAATGGTATGAATAACATCCTCAAGAGAAATATTATTCAAGAATAAAATATGCATATTGTCTATAATTTTTTCATTTTTAACCATAAAAAAATTTTTTATTTCTTGAGTAAATGTTTTATTAGTCTCTGTGGTTAAAATAAATCGCTCCATCTTAGCACTTCCCTTTACTTTTATTCCTATTATAACAAAAAAATTATCATTACTAAAACAATTTTATTTATCTTTATTTTTTCTTATGCTATAATAACCTTAATGATAACGTTTTCAAAAAGAAAGAAGGTAATAAAATGATATATAATGCAGACAATATCAGAGATGTGGCTATCCTAGGACACCTTGGTAGTGGCAAGACTACTTTAGTTGAAGCCTTCGCTTATGCCACAGGATTAATAAAACAAAAAGGAGAGGTAGAAAAGAAAAATACTATTTCCGACTATTCTGATGAAGAACATAGTCGAGGCTCTTCTATTAATGCAAGTGTCGTACCCGTATACTATAATGACCATAAGCTTAACTTAATTGATTTACCGGGCAATGATGATTTTGTTGGAGAAATCTTAAGTGTAACTCGTTTAATCAAGGGAGCCATTTTAGTTATTGATGCTGCTAGTGGTGTCCAAGTCGGTACTTTAAAACATTGGCATACATTAAGAAGACGCAATATTCCAACCATTATTTATGTCAACAAAATGGATAAAGAAAACGTTAATTTTGAAGACATATTGACTGAAATTAGAACTAAACTTGGTAAAAATGCTGTGCCATTTAGCTACCCAATTGGCCATGAGGCTAATTTTGATGGTTTTGTTAATGTCGTTGATCTTAAAGCTCGCAAATATAATGGGGTTGAATGTGTAGATGACGAAATTTATCCAGATAAACGGGCTAAGATATTTGAATTACATAACACTATTTGTGAAGCTGTTGCCTCCACTAATGAGGAATTACTTGAAAAATTCTTTGCCGGGGAAGAATTAACTAGAGAAGAAATTCATAAAGGGCTAAGAGATGGTGTCTTAAACGGTGATTTAATTCCTGTTATTGTTGGTTCTGCTACCAAAAACATAGGTATTCATACCCTTTTAAGCATGATGGTAGATTATTTACCATCTCCAAGCGATCTTAAGCCTTATCAAGTCCAAACTAGTGATGGCAGTGTTGTTGAGAGAAAGACAAATGATTCAGAACCATTCTCAGCCTATGTGTTCAAAACTATCGTTGATCCATATGCCGGCGTAATAAATATTTTTAAAGTAAATTCTGGCGTATTAAAATTAGGTGACGATATCTATGTACCACAAACCGGCAAAACCGAAAAAATTACAACTCTCTTTACTATGTGTGGTAAAACCCAAACAAATGTTCAAGAAGTTCATGCTGGTGATATAGCCGCTACTACAAAACTTTCTAATGTTAGATCTAGCTATACGCTTTGCTCACCTAAAAATATTGTAACCTATAAACCTGTAAAATATCCTACAGCTGTCATCTTTTTAGCTCTAATACCTAAGAACAAAGCTGATGAGGATAAATTATCACAAGTTTTACAAAAAATTATGATTGAAGACCCAACTGTTGAAGTAAAACGTAATCAGGAAACTAAACAATTACTACTTGGTGGGGCTGGTCTATCTCACTTATCTTACATTCTAGAAAAAATGAAAAATGTATATAAGGTAGAAGTAAAAACTGAAGATCCAAAAATTGTCTATCGCGAAAGTATTACTAAAGAAGCCCTTGGTGATGGCCGCTATATCAAGCAAAGTGGTGGGGCTGGTTATTATGGGGTTGTTCAAATGCGTTTCTCACCAGCTGATCATACTTATTTTACTGAAGAGGTCTTTGGTGGTGCTGTACCGAAAAACTACTTCCCTGCTGTAGAAAAGGGTTTCCTTGAAGCTATGCAACAAGGCCTACTTGCTGGTTTCCCTGTTATAAATGTTAAGGCCACTCTTCTTGATGGTAAATATCATTCTGTTGATTCTAACGAAATGGCCTTTAAGATGGCAGCTATTTTAGCTTTCAAGGATGCTTATATGAAGGCTAACCCAATTATTTTAGAGCCAATTTATAAGATTACTATCAATGTTCAAAGTCAATATCTTGGGGATGTTTTATCTGATTTAAATCAAAAACGAGCTAAAGTTTTAGAAATGAATGATAAGGGTGATGGCAACCAAGAAATTGTAGCAACTGTTCCAGAAGCTGAAATTTTAAATTATGCCCAAGAATTAAAAGCGATAACGCAATCTAGTGCCTACTTTAATCGGGAATTCTTAAGCTATGAAGAAGTTCCAGCTTATTTAAAGGACAAAGTCATTGCCCAAAATAAATTAAATTAATGAAACAATTTGCTATTAAGTCTAGTTATAGTGATTATTTTTATACTATAACAACTAAAGCTTCTCTTACCAAAAATAATATTCATATAGCTTTTTACTTTCTAGATGGGCAAAATGCTTTTAAGGATGAATTTGCAGTTTATCATAAAAGCTTAAAGGCTTTACGCATCTTAGATCACTTACATAAGCCATATATTGCCATAGCTATCAATAGTCCTAATGATATAACACGTTTTAGTATGTATACTCCCTTCAAGTTAAACAAATTAGGAATCAATAACGATACAAAATTTCACAATTCTTTTATTAGTGATTTCACAAATCTTGTATTACCCTGTTGTGAAAAGGGCTTAAATATTACCAAACGTTATCTTATCTCTTCTTCTTTAGCAACTTTACCAGCCTTAGAACTAAGTTCATACTTTAATGGTTTAGCACTCTTCTCTAGTGCCTTCTTCTTAGATTATAATAAAACTGCGAAGTTGATTAAACCAAATAATCAAACTCTTAATTTTATTGCGGTAGGTGAAAAAGAGTTTTCGGATGGTGAATTTACAAATAATGACTATATTTTAGCTAGTCAATGGTATTATAATTTATGTCTTAAAAAGCATATGCCTGCTAAACTCGTGATTTGGCCTAAAGGCAAACATGATGAACTTTCCTGGCATTATTATTTAAAATTATTTATAAAGCAAATTGAACAGTAATTATAAAAGAAAAATAAAAAATTAGTAACGATTCGTTACTAGTTTTTTTAATAAAATATACTAAAAATTACTATTTTTGCGTAAAAAAGACCGATTAAGCTAGAAAGACTCTTCCTAGTTAAATCGGTCTTTAATTATTATTTATTAGTAACTATAGGTAGCATTAATAGTAACTGAATTTCCATTAGTTGTTGTATAGCTAAAGGCAAAATCAGTAATCTTGCCTTCTGCATAATTAATTGTAACAGCTAAATCACTATTATTATTTACCGTAGTATTTAAAGCTGTGCTAACATCGGCACTTCTAATAACTCCTGTTATACTTGTTTCTGTCATTGTAATTTCACTAAAGGAAGCATAGCTAAAATTATAAGCGAATAAGGTTTCTGGCATTTGACCATCGATATAATCTGTTAAAACTTGTTCCTCTAAAACGAAATCACTACTTAAATTTTGATTTGTGGTAGTAACCGTTAAACTTAAAGAACCATCTGAATTTTTAACAATGTTAACATTCTTATTAATACCCTTAACTAATACACTACCATCCATAATACTAGAGTCATAAACAACATTCGTACAATCTTTTAGATTATCATTAATATTTGTCATAATACTAACAAATTGAGCTTCTGGTGTTTTAGGCTCATCGTTATTATTATTACAAGAAGTAAAACTGAATAAAGCTATGATTAAAACAAGAAATAAACCTAATTTTTTCATTTTCTTACTCCTCCTTATAATAAACTTTTAAATATTAAGGCTAATGAGACACCAAGTAAGCTAGTAGCAGCTACCAAGGAAGTAACTAAACTATAATTGTAACCGTTAGTAGTTATATTATCAACAACTTTAGCATCTTCCTCAACCTTCTGTAAATATAGATTATATGAGTCTTTTAACTTATCGTAATTTCTTAAATCAAGAATGTTTTGTTCATCACGTGATAAAGCATTAATTTGACTAGCAATATTTGCTAATTCTTCTAAATTAGCTAAATCAAAGGTAGTATCAAGATTATCTAAAATAGCTTGAACATTTCTTACTGCTTCACTGCCTTGAGCACGCTTTAAAGCATATAACTGATATCTTGCATCTTCAACTTTAGCTTTCATTTGTGCTACTTCTTCACTTGTATAGCCAAACTGAGTTAAATCTTGACTTAAAGCATTTAGACAAGTTACTGCTTCTGTAATCAAGTCATCATCATCTAACGTAACATCTGCAACAGCTGGCACCTTATTAACAATTTCAAGGAATGCAATGGTATTATTATCTTTAGCTACATAATCACTATGGGTAGCGTTAGCAATATCACCAAAGTAACCTTCATAAATTAAAGTATCATAACCAATCACACCTGTATTGGCTGGTAGAATTAATTGTAAAGTTGCAATAGACCCAACCCGATCTTTAAATTGATAATATGGATATGGGTTAGTCCACAAATGATATGCATAGTTAAAGAATTCATAACCTGGATCAGTTGGGCTAATTTCAGTATCTTCAATCATAAAGCTTTCTAATTTTGGAGCAGTAAATGATCTAAATTCTACACTTTCCAAAGCTGTATAACCATAGAAAGCAAAATTCGAAATAACACTTAAAGTATCTGGGAAGATTAAATGTTTAACGTTCGTGTTCATATTACCAGCATATGGGTTGATTATTTGTGTATTATCCAATACTTCTAATGTTTCAATATCTAAAGCCGCAGGAACTTGATTTAAGGCTAAATAATCATTTTCTGCATAAGTATATAGGATACCATTATCTAATAAGGCATAACTATTAATTTGACCATTTGTCTTCTTAGTACCATTATCATTGTAGTTAAACTCTTTCAAAGCATTAGAGCTAAAGAAAGCATTAGTACCAACATAAACTAAATCATCACTTAAAGTGAACTCTACTAAATTAGGACAGCTAGAGAAAGCAGCCTGACCAATATAAGCTAATTGTGGCAAACTAATAGTACTGAACTTAGCACTTTGGAAAGCATAATCTCCAACATAAGTTACAAGATTAGCATTTTCCACTGTAACTAAATTAGTATTAGAGGCAAAAGCACCATAATTTATTGTTGTAGCACTAGCTAAGTTTATCTTAGTCAAAGCCTTACAATTAATGAAGGAATTTTTACCAATCACTTCAATATTTTCCAAATTAATACTGCTTAATTTAGAACAATCTCTAAATGCTTCTTCGCTGATGATAGTTAACGTACTTGGTAAGACTACTGTTTCTAAATCACTACAACCTGAGAAAGCACCCTTTCCTAAATTTACAAGTCCTTCTGGTAAAGAAACATTTGCTAAATACATTAAATCTTTGAAAGCTCCATCACCAATTGTCTTAAGACTAGTTGGTAAACTAATTGTTGTCATACGTGGAGCAATAGCCTTGCTATCTTCTTTAGAGAAAGCATAAGCTCCAATAGTTTCAACAACTGGAAGACTAACATTTGTTAAATTAGAACATTCTGCAAAAGCATAAGTTCCAATTGTAGTAATATTATCTAAATTAATAGCCGTTAAAGCCTTATCTTGATAGAAAGCATAGTCTCCAAGTGTTCCATTTGCCTTTTCTAGATTAATAGAATTAAGGGCTGAACAAGCTGCAAAGGCATAATTATTAATAGTAACATTATCTCCTAAAACAACCGTTTTTAAAGCTGTATTGCCATAAAAAGCATGGTCATTTATTGAAATATTTGCGCCTGTTGTAATACTTGTTAATTTAGAACCTGCAAAAGCATAACTACCAATATCAGTATTCACAACAACATTTGTTAGACCTGAATTGGCAAATGAATAGCTGCCGATTTCAATTACTTTGTCTAAATTGTTTATAGTAGTTAAATTAGCATTGTCATAGAAAGCATAGTCTAAAATCTTAACTCCTGCTTCAGAAGGTAAATTAATTGTTGTTAAATTTGAGCAATTAGCAAAAGCATTAGCTGCAATTGTCGTATTTGGATTAGTTATGGTTAGTGTTTCTAAAGTATTATTATTTGCAAAGGCACCTTCAGTAATCTCTGTTACACTGCTTGGAACCTCATAATCAGTGATGTTAGCCATTGGAGCAACAAAAATTATTTTTGTGCCATCCGCACTTAATAAAACTCCACTATTATCAGAAACACTATAATTGCTATCTGAACTAGCTACAAAATTAGTTAAATTCGTATTAGCAAAAACATCTAGACCAACTTTAGTAATCTTAGTATTTTGAGCAAATTCAAGCGTTGTCAAATTACTTGAGTCCTTAAACACTTCATCGGCTAATGTAAATTCCGAATTAGGTAAAGCTAAAGTAACCAAATTTTGGCAATTTGCAAAGGCTCTAGCGTAGAAATATTCTACTCCTTTAGCAAAATCAACTTGACTTAAACCAGTGTTTTCAAAAGCACTTGTACCAATATAAACTAAATCATTAGTGAATGTTACAGAAACTAAATTTTGACAATTTTGGAAGCAATAGTCAGGAATTCGGTCTTGACCTAAAGCAACAGATGCCAAACCACTACCAGCAAACATTCCATTAGATAACTTAGTATTTGGTGTTATGACAACATTAGTCAAGCTTGTACAATCCTTAAATATTTCTTTTCCACTACTTCTTAAAGTTGTTAAATCAACGTTATTTAAACTTGTACAACCTTCAAAAACATTATAAGAAACAGAATATACATCACCTAAATCCACAGTTTCAAGACTCGTACAGCCTTTAAACGCCTCATATTCAATAGTTGTAACATTTTCCAAATTAATTTCCTTTAATTTTGGACAGTTCATAAAGGCCATTTCTTCAATTGTCGTAACTGTAGAAGGTAGAACAACCTTTTCTAAATTAACTAGACTTGCGAAAGCCATCTTACCAATTGTCGTTACACCTTCAGGAATTACTACTGAAGTAATAGTTGTATTAGTTTGAGGAACTTTATTGGCATCTAAATCATCCTCTGTAACTGGAATATTATAATCGATGTTATATAAGGAGAAAGCATATGATCCTATTTGCATTATTCCTTCGTCGTCTGGAATAATAATATCACCGCCAACACCTTTGTAATAATTTAATACTCGGTTTTCAATAACAAATGGATCCTTAACTGTTAATGATAAGAGAGCCATCATGTTAGACTGTTTACCATCAACCTTAATAGTTAGCCTAATAGTAGTTGTACCTTCAGCTAAACTAGTTACTTCACCATCTTGAGTTACTGTGGCCACCTTTTGATTTGTACTTGTATAAGTTACCTCATATCTACTTTCAGGTAAATACCAAGGTTCAATATTATATGTTAATTTAATCGTTTCACCTGGGTACACTGACAAGACAGATGCTCCTATATTATTAGTAGGAAGCGATGAAATGAATGTTCGGTCTGTTTCATTACCCAAAACATTAGATTCACCTGCTGCCGGATGGCCATTAATTACATCAAAATAAATGAAATTAATACTTTCGAGCTTTGCATCATCAATGGCATCATTACTTGTACCAGAGACTCTAACCGTCAAAGAAGCACTACCAACATTAAAGGTTGGATTAGAAACCGTAATGGTCGTAGTACCAGCCTTTAAACCAATTACCTGACCCTTATCAACAATTGCTACATCTGGATTAGATGAAGTCCAATCTAAATATTCTAGGTAATCCTTTCCCATAGAAATTGAAGAATCATCAGAAGTCAAATATTGAGTTAAATCAACTACCTCACCAGCATTAATAATTTGTTGAGTTTTATTAGTACCTTCCATAGTGCCATCACTAGTAAACTTTAAATTACCTTTAGTTCCTGGCATAGAGCATAAATAAATATTAGAGTTTAAAGCATAATCATCAATAACAAAGCCTAGTGTATTATGAGAAACATCGTCAAAATAAACACTTTCCATATAATCAGTTATTTCAAATTTAACTGTAGTCTTTTCACCCTTATCACCGTATACTGGATATGGATATGTTGTTAAAGTCGTATAGTTAGCACCATTTTCTGTAAAGACAATCGGTGTAACAGATTGTACATATTGATTATCAGAAACTGTTAAAGTGACATAATATCTATCTTTCTTTAAAGTCTTATCATATACCTTTTCATAGTCGGCTCCCAAAATAATTGGTGCTTCATCATCCATAGTGAAGTTAAAAGTGTAATTGTTTCGTACGTTAGCACTAATACCACCATCACCATAATCCATATAGGCTTGCATCTTGAATGTATATTCACGATTATTAACCATATCTAAGGCAATTGGATCAATAGAAAGTCTTTCAAAATAAGGTACAGCCCCAGCTCCACTATTGGAAAAGGCCTTATTACAATTATAGTCAGTAAAGTTATAAATAACCTCACCAGTTACGTTATCTGTAATAGTATAAACCATTTTAGCTACATTTCTTAATAAACCTGTGTAAATACCATTAATACCATTAATAGTACCTGCATTACTTGAAATTGCTATATGATCTTCCCGAGCTGGAATTTGGCTATATTGAGTTAAATCCATATTATAAACATAAGTTCCAAGAGAAATTACATAGCTATCATAATAAGTACCAAATGGAACTGTTGCATAATAATCTGCCTTAATCTTATCTTCGTCATCAATTGAATCATCGTAAGCTTCTGATTCCACCTCATAGAAGGTCTTATCAAAAATAGGAGCCTCCGTCCAATCACCAAAGAAGGCCAAGAAAGGAGCATTTAAGGAAATATTGTTATTTTCATCAGTTGCGATCAATTCAACATAACCTTCAACATACATACCATATGGGAAGGAATCTTCAATATATTTTTTATCTTCTGCTGTTAAAGTATATGTAATAGTTACTGTACCAGTTGTATTAGCTGGAATAGTGATTATTTTTCCATCCAGTTTAATGTTATCGCTAACTTCATCAACTGATAATGCACCATTTAACATATAGCTCATTTCAGCTACATAATCTTTATCAGAAGATGATACAGATTCCGTCATACCACTAATTGCAATTTCATAGCTCAATGGTTGATTAGAAATGTTTACTACATTAAAGGTCATCTCATAAACGCCTGTTCTATCCTTATCATCACCAAGCTCTAATTTAGGACGATTACCTGCTAGTAAACCATTACCTGGATTATCATTAACTGTAATATAAGCACCTGTTGTAGTGGCTTTTTCTAGACTAGCAAGACCTGCTCCTTGTTTACGTGGAGAATAAGGATTACCTTCTTCATTTAAAGCAATAGTAGCTGTAGACATCAATAATTGATAAGCCATATCAGAAATTTGTTTAGCCGTATAATCAGGATATTTCTCTTTTAAATATTGTCTTACTAGAACGACAATACCACACATATTAGGACAAGCCATTGAAGTGCCACTTAATTTATCATAACCACCACCAGGGACAGCTGAAACAATATTACCACCATGGGCAGTAATTTCTGGCTTTAATTTTAAATCAGATGTTGGACCCCAGCTTGAGAAATCAGACATAAATGGACCAGCCTCATAATTGCCATTAAAGGTTAAAATACCCGTTTTATTCTTAGCTAAAATATCACCGACATCCTTAGTTACAGAAATAGCAGGGAAATCACTAACCTTACCTGTCGACATCGTGATATCACCAGGAATATTATTATAAATAATTATACCTCGTGCTCCCTCATCTTTAGCAATAGCACATTTTTCTTCAAAGGTATTATCACCACGTTTTACTAAAGCAATCTTACCTTCAACATTAATTCCTGAATAATTGCTTCTTAAGCCATAACCAGGGACTGTTACATATTTAATTTCGACATCATCTGTGCCCTTTATACCCAAATCATTGTAGAAATTGTTATAATAATTACCTGAAGAATAAGAGCTTGATTCTTCATAGAAGAAAATGAAATTATCTGGACCAACAATATAGTTAGACTTAGTACCACTAATTGAGGCAACAGATAAAGCACCATAATAAGTTGAAGGTGAACCAACAGTTGAAGATTCAGGGTTAGTAACCTTATTAGTGTTAGAATCTTCGCCACCAAAACCGGAGCTATAACTATTACTTGCAGCAACAACTAGACTAATACCCGCATTGTTAATGTTGTTATAAACTTCATTTAGAGCTTGATTATCATATTCTCTAGAGAAACCACAAGAGGTACCAAGAGACATATTAATAGCATCAACTTGAAGTAAAACTGCATCTTCTAGGCCAGCAAGTAGATCTTCAGTATCTGCACCATCAGTTAAGTCAGAGAAAACCTTCATTAAAACTAATTGAGTTTTTGTAGCTACACCTGTAAAACTATCATAAGTTGAACCATCAACCGTCGTAATTTCACCATCATATTTACCACCTATGATACCTGCAACGTGTGTACCATGGTTAGATGTAGTAGGTTCTACATCAAAATCATAATCGGCATAGTCAAAAGCAAAAGGAACTTTAACGTTTTTATAAACATCATCCACAATAAGACCTGTCGTATTTTTATAAGCAACTGTTTCCTCTAAAACATCGGCTACATCTTCACGAGAAATAGCTGGGGTTTCAGGATCACAATTTTGGAAAACTTCATGCGTAATATCAAAACCACTATCTAAAATAGCAACTGATGTACCTTCACCATCATAAGGTACACTAGATGAGTCAAAAATACCAGTTTCGTACACATCAACTACATTAGTTACTGCACCATCATCGGCAACACTAGTAGATTGTGGTAAATTATAAGTTTCAGACATATAAGTATGTGAAACATTATCTAAAGTATCAATTTTCGCTAAATTACCATAAGTGGTTTTAATAGCAATACCATTCATTACTGTGTTATATTGATACAAAGTAGTATCAATGTAACCCTTACTTTCAAGTTTTTGAATAAAACTATTTTGTTCCTTAGTAATTTGTTGAGCTTTTTTGATACCTTCTGGGCTTCTAGCGTAATCAGCTATTGTATCATACTTGGTTGAATACACATTAATGTATTCATCAATCAAAGAATCACTATCTAATTCAATAATTAAAGAAACCTCATCGCTATCTAAATATCCGTTATTTTCTTTAATAGCACTAGCCTTCATCATAGATAGACGTGATTCTTGCGAAACATTGGCATCTGTTAAAAGCAAAGGCATATTATGTGTATCTTCTGTTGTTGTATTGGTTGAATCATTAGTAGTTTCACTTTCAGCACATGATACACAACAAACGATAATAATAGCACCAAATAAAGCTAAAAATCTTTTAATAAGAACTTTCATGTTCCCCTCCTATTAATTATTTAAGCCAAAAATAAATTAGTAAAATGGCTATCGTAAAAGCTAGAATAATTAGAAGAAAGCGGGGAAGATAAACAGCCATAGCTGCCCTAATGATTGCCCATCTTTCCTTACGAGTAACCTCTAAATTCCCCTTCTTTTCTTTTTGTAAGCCGTCCATACTATAAACAGTATGACCATCGTCTCTGTATTCTACTTTCTTCTTCATCTATTTCTTGACAACTTTCTTTTTTAAGAAGCCCTTTTTAGTAGCTTCTTTTTCCGCTTCAGCTATGGCTAAAGCCTGTTGTTCTTTTTCATAATTAGCTTCTAACTCAGCTCGCTTAGCTAATACTTCCTGATCACATAAATGACAACATACGTAATGTTTTTCTTCTACTTCTAACATCTTAGGTGGCAAGAATTTACAAATCATCATCGCTTTAGGACAACGTGTATTAAATTTGCAACCCTTAGGTGGATTAGCAGGTGACGGAATATAGCCATTTAAAATGATACGATTCATTTTTGCATCCGGATCAGGATTAGGAACTGCGGAGAACAAAGCTTCGGTATATGGATGCAATGGATTAGCAAATAGTTTTTCCGTATCGGCATATTCCATTAAGTTTCCTAGATACATAACTAATATTTTATTAGTGATATACTTAACAACTGATAAATCATGCGAAATAAAAATATAAGTTAAGCCTAGTGTATTTTGTAAATTTTTCAACAAATTAATAATTTGAGCTTGAATTGATACATCTAGTGCACTAACTGGCTCATCACAAATTATTAATTTAGGTTTTACAGCTAAAGCTCTTGCAATACAAATTCTTTGACGTTGGCCACCACTAAATTCATGAGGATAACGATCATAGAATTGTTCTTGTAGACCACATTGTTTCATTATGTTAATAACATAATCAAAAACTTCAGCTTTAGGAACAATATGGTGAACCTTAACAGCTTCGCTAATAATACTACCAACAGTCATTCTTGGTGGTAATGAAGAATATGGATCTTGGAAAACAAGCTGGATATCAACCCGCAGTTTACGCATTTCATTAGGTTTTAATTTTCCTAAATTAATACCTCTATCCATTTTTCCTTCTAATTCATCATATTGTTGCGGGTTTTCTTTTTTAATTGTGGCTTTAATATTTTCTATTTCAACCAAAACAGTTTTATATTCATTATCTAAATTAACTACTTTTTCCTTTAATTCAGCCACTTTTTCTTCTGTATTATTTTTATAACTTAAATCAATAATTTTATTATTTAATTTAACAATTTGTCTATGTAATTTTATTTTTCTTAATAATAAATGTTTGATTTCATTAATATTTGAACTAAGTATTAAGGCTCCGGTAATTTCAGCAGATTTATTAATAATCTCATCAATAAAATCATTTTTTCCCTCAGCCTGATTAGCCATATCTTTTTGGAGACGTTTCTCAATTAACATCTTATAAAGAGGTAAACGTTTAATAGCTTTAATGTAATAGCTTGGTAAAAACTCTTCAACATCACGGCCATAATAAATAGCTTTACCACCAGTTGGATTATAAAGTCTTAAAATTGTTCTACCTAAAGTAGTCTTACCACAACCAGATTCACCAACAACCCCGATTGTTTCTCCCACATTTAAATTAAAGCTAATATCATCAACAGCTCTTAAGAATTGCCGTGGTTTACCTAATAAATTCTTATTAAGAGGAAAATATAATTTGATGTTTTTAACTTCAAGAATTTTCTTATTTTCCATCTACATTTTCCCCCTTATCATATAAATAACATGATACGTAATGAGTATCACTAATTTTAATTTCTCCTGGATATTCCCCATTGCATTTAGCTATGCATTTATCACATCTAGATTTAAAGAAGCAATGATTAGGCATATTAATTGGGTTTGGTACTTGACCAGGAATAGAATAAAGTGGCTCATTAACATTTGAATTAATAAGTGGTTTAGATTTTTGCAAACCAATCGTATACGGATGTTTAGGATTATTAAAAATTTCCCTAACCGTTCCTCGTTCAATAACCCGACCAGCATACATAACAATTACCTCATCAGCCATTTCGGCAATTACTCCTAAATCATGAGTAATTAGCATAATAGAACAGCCAATTTCCTTTTGAATACTCTTCAAAAGATCAAGAATTTGAGCTTGAATAGTAACATCTAGTGCAGTAGTTGGTTCATCAGCAATAATTAGTTTTGGACTACCAGCTAAAGCCATAGCTATCATAACTCTTTGCCGCATACCACCAGATAATTCATGTGGATAAGAATTATAAGTACGTTCTGGCATTGATATACCAACTTTAATAAGCATATCAATACTATGTTGTTTTACTTCTTCCTTGGACATATTAGGAGAGTGAATGAACATAACTTCATCTAGTTGATAACCAATCGTAAAAATAGGATTTAAAGATGTCATTGGTTCTTGGAAAATCATTGTGATATCCTTACCCCTAATCTTGTACATATCCTTGGTTGACATTTTAGTAATATCATAAGCTAACTTATTACCTTTATCATCATAGCCCAAATCATCTGTATTAAATCTAATTTGACCTCCAACAATTTGACCTTGCGGAGATTGAACTAGTTGCATAATTGATAGAGAAGTAACACTTTTACCGCAACCAGATTCACCAACTACACCGACAACCTTGTTTTTTGGAATATTAAAAGATACACCATTAACAGAATTAACCGTACCATTATCTGTAAAGAATACTGTATGTAAATTTTCAATTTCTACAACATTATTAGGATCATGCATAGTCGTTGTATAAACTTCAGGATTAACATTGGCCTTCTTTAATTTTTCATAATATTTCATTTGTTTAATATTATGTTTAATTATTTGACGACTTTCTTTCAAAGTAAGGTAATTGCCTTTATTTTTCTTTTTTTTCATCTCAACCACCTACTTCTTTGATTTAGGATCCATCGCATCTCTTAAGCCATCACCAACAAAGTTAAAGCCTAAAACTGCAAGTACTATCATGAAACCAGCTGGTAACCAAATAAATGGATAATTTGCTAAAACAACTGGATCATTAGATGCGGAAATCATTGTACCCCAAGCTGCATAAGGTAATTGTACACCTAGACCTAAGAAACTTAAGGTTGATTCATAAAGAATGACACTACCTAAACCTAGAGTCATAGAAACAATTAACTGTGGCATAACATTAGGAATTAAATGTTTAAATATTTTACGCCAAACTGGTAATCCCATTACCTCGGTGGCAGTAATATATTCTTGTTCTCTTAAACTTAAAATTTGCCCTCTAACTAAACGCGCCGTTCCAGACCAACCAAAAATGGTTATTATAATCATTAAGTAATAGATACGCATTGAACCTGGAACATCTCTTGCATCTAGCAAAGCTGAAGCAATCAACAAAATTGGTAAAGTAGGAATACAGTTAAATATATCAACTATTCTCATTAATACTTGATCGACCCATTTACCAAAATAGCCCGCTATACCGCCAATAATTATACCTAAAATAGTCTCCAAAATAACAACTATAAAACCGATAGATAAAGATATTCTACCACCATACATTAAACGGGAGAAAATATCCATACCATAACTATCTGTGCCAAGTAAGTGATCCCAACTTGGCCAAGCTTTAGAATTAATGGACTTAACAACATCTACTTGTTCATAAATAGTTATTGTAACTCCATCCACTTCCATTTCGTAGGATTTTTCAACCACATCCACACTAGGTGTATAATCTACGGTTGTTTCACCCCATTTGGTATAAATTAATGGACCCACAAAGCTAAACAAAAACAATAATACTATCATTACTAATCCAACAATAGATAAGCGAGAACGGAAAAAACGTCGCAAAACTAATTTGATTGGACTCATTTGCTTGTAGTGAGTTTCTTCTTCAAAAACTTCTGAGGTAGCTTCATCTTGCGCTACTTCAGTTTCAATCTTTTCTTCATCTGCAATTAATTCAGTATTCATAAACTCACCTACTTACTCAAATTTACCCGTGGGTCAACGATTGAATACATTAAATCAGATAGTAATGTACCAATAACTGTCAAAACCGCTAAGAACATATTGTAACCCATAACAAATGGAATATCGCCATCTTGTAGAGCCGTGTAAGCCAAACGACCAATACCATTAATACCAAATACTTGTTCCGTTATCATCATACCACCAAATAAAGATGGCAAAATACCAGCCAAGATAGTGACAAGCGGAATTAATGTATTTCTAAAGGCATGCTTATAAATTACTTTACGTTCAGATAAGCCTTTAGCCCGAGCAGTTCTAATATAATCGGCATTTAATACCTCAAGCATATTTGTTCTAGTATAACGCATTAAACCACCAATTGACAAAATAACTGATACAAATATCGGTAGTACCAAGTGATGAATCTTATCACCTAACTCAGCAAACCAACCAGCTATTGTGTCCGGGTAGGTTGCACTAGGATCAACTAGACCACTATTAGGGAACCATCCCAAATCAACTGAGAAAATCTTAACGACAATAGCCGCTAAGAAATATGTTGGTAAAGAAATACCAATCATTGTTAAAACCGTAACTGTATAATCACGTACAGAATACTGATGGGTAGCACTAGAAATACCTAACGGAATAGCAATTAAAAATTGTAAAATTGTTGCAATTAAAGCTATTGTAAATGAAGTCCACATATTAGTAGTGATAACATCCGCTACTTTTTTTTCATATTTAAAAGAAATTCCTAAATCACCTCTAAGTGCATTACCAAGCCAGTTTAAATAACCTTTAACAATACCAAAAAAACTATTATCATTTAAGCCATATAAAGCTTTAAATGCATCAATTTGCTCTTGAGAAACTGTGCCAATTAATAATTGTTCATGATATTTATTATCAATATAATCATTAGGCATCATTCTAACCAAGGTATATATTAAAACAGAAACCCCAAATAATACAATTAGGGAAACTAGCAATCGTTTGATGATATATTTAATCATCTATTATCCCTCCACTATTTTTTTCCAATAAAGGGACCAAAAAGGTCCCTATTATTGTGCTTCATTTAATCTTATATTCCAAATTTTATTCGTATAGCTTATGAATGATGAAACTTCATCATCAGACAATAAAGAAGATTCATCTAATTTAGCTGTATTATAAGCAAATAAATCATCACGTTGATAACATGGAAGTTCAACGGCTAGTTGCATTACTAAATCAAGGGCATCAGAATAAATTAATGCTCTTTCAGATTGAACATTAGTCTCTCTTGCTTCTTCAATCTTTTCTGATAAATCATCAAGAATGCTATTTTCTCTATCAAATCTACCACCAGTATTAGCTAGGATAGTATTATAACCCCAGTTTTTAACAGAACCAGCTGTAGAATCTTTATGATAAACTTGATACATATCTGGATCAATTGTACTACTCCAAGCAGCAGCCCAAACAGCTAAACTACCATTATTTAACTTCTTTAATGCATTGGCATCATTTTTAGCCTCAACATCAAAACCACATTTATTTAATAAAGTAGCTGCTTTATTAAAAGCACTGAAAGCAGGGTGCTCAGTTTCACTGCCAGCAATTGTAAATGTATATCTTAATACATTACCATTAGAATCACGATAAACACCATCGCCACCAATTGAATAACCAGCACTCTCAACTAGAGACTTAATGAATTCTATTTGTTCTGCTTCTGTGAAAGTATCACCAGCAGATTTACCCTTTTCCTCAACAAAATCAGCATAGAATGGATTTACTATTGATAAGTTAGATGGAATTCTACCACCAATAAATGGATAGTAGGCTGTTGCTCCTTGTGGATAAGCCCAGCTTGATAATGACATACCACGATAAATTGGTTTTGCACTACCGCCATAATAATTAACAGTTAAAGAAGTGTCAATAGCATGCATTATTGCCTGTCTTACTTCTAGGGTTGGAACATATGTAGCATTAACGCCAATATAACCATAACCTAAACTTTGTACAGTCTTATAATTGATTTGCTTACCTTGCTCTTTCAAAGCTTCAAGTTCTTCTTTGTTATCAGTTGTTGAGTTTGGTGTTACATAATCAATGGCACCAGTACTTAAAGAGTTAATCATTTGAGTTGTAGAAACAACAGTATAACGAATCTTATTGATAATAGGTTTACCCATTACAAAATATGGATTCCTTTCAAAATAAATAACATTGTTCTCTAAGAAATCTCCACTAGTAACATTATCAGTTCCACCTGAAGCCTTACTTGCCATGTAAGCACCTGCGCCAACTGGAACGCCAATCTTATTTGAATCTTTAATTACATCTTCTTGGAAGCTTTGGGAATTATATTCTACGCCAAAATTAGATTCAAAATCAAAAGAATCAATATAATTCTTTCCATTATAATCAGTTGAGGAATAGTAATACATTGGTGCTACAGGAAATGCAAAGTTCCAAATAGCCTTAGGGTCAACACCATTAATCTCAATTGATAAAACTTCATTATATCCTTCTTTTGGTGTTATACCATCTTCTTCATATTCTACCTTATCATATTCCTCGCCATTAACTGTTACAACGGTATCTTTGTTAGCAAATTTAATACCAGAAATATTTGGGAATTCCAAATCAGTATCTAAACTAGAAAAATATTTTTCCATTTCGACATTAGTTAAATATGTAAATAAATCAGTAGCAGTAGCCCAATATTGGATTACTTGGTCTAACTGATTAGGTACAATATCATTATAAATTGCTTCTATAGCTTGTTCTTTGCTGTAATCTTTAGCATCTTCTGGTGAACCCCAAGTGAAAGATAATTCACCATTACCATCATTACCATTTTTATCAAATGTCAAATATCCTTCATTATATAAGAACATTTCTACATCTGTGGTAAATGGTTTGATGACATTACCATTTTCACCCTCTAAAGTAAAGTCAGAATAAGTGTCAACTGAATTACTATAGTCTGAATTTAATTCTTCTTCAAATAGTTCTAATGCTTTATCATAATCAGCAATTAATTCCAAGCCCTCTTCACTACCATCATTGTAAAAACTTGTTTCTTTAAGAGCTTCTCTAAACTCATCAATTGTAAAATTAGGAGAAATTTCGCCATCAACAACTTCATAATAAGCATATAGTAAATTTTGGATTCGAGTCTGAGCATTATTTTCAAAACGTTTTTTGAAATCATCTTGCTCATTTTCATCAGATTCTTGGGTTCTATATTCTTGTAAACCAACTATATCAGTGGAATAGATAGTAGTTGAACCTGTGTATGCTGGATCTAAATATTCATATAAATTGAATAAAACATCTCTAATTGTTAATAATGAACCATCAGAAAACCTAACATTATTTTTAAGAACAAAATAATATGTTGTCTTTTGGTTACTACCAGTACCTGTTGTTACAACATCATAATCATAGGCAACTACTGCTTCATCATCACCACAAATAGGTTGACCATTTTTATCATTACCAATCAAACTTAATTGAGTCATACCAACAATCGTACTATCGGCACTTGTTGAAGAATAAAATGGGTTAAATACACCATCTACCTCTTCACTAGAAAAGATTAGTGGAGTTGTCTCATTAGCACCATTACTTGTGCCTCCATCATCAGGATTTGTTTGTTCCTTAGCACAGCCAACTAAAGCTAAGGCTGCCAAAGGTGCTAAAATTAGTGATTCCAATACTTTTTTCATGTTTTACCTCTTTTCACTTATTTTATCTATTGAAACATTAGTAATATTTTGCGCGCAATTACTTTCTATTGCAAAATCAGAGTGCTCATTTGTTTTTTCTTTAGCATCATTACCATAAACACTTAAAGAATAGGTAATTTTTATGTTATTTATTGTTGAATCATTGATATACAGAGCACATGGATAAATGTGAATTTCATTCACTTTAGTATAATTACCATAAGTAATAGTTCCTTCTATGAAAGAAACATCACTAATAGTCGAATTTTCGATTGTATTGAATAAGCTAATATATTTAATACCATCTACTAAACCACTACTTAAAAGGTCATTATAGCCAAAATCATAAATTGTGTGGCCATTACCCAAGAAAATACGATTAATAAAATCGCCAAATGCCAAATCTTCACCATCACAATCTATATCATTATATAAATAAATGTTTGTTTTATGATTGATAGCATCTTCTAAATCATCATAAGAACGGACAATCGTATAGTCCCCCTCAATAAAATAAGCGTAAATATCGATTGTTGTATCTACATCACCACCTGGGTGAGCATATTCATCTTCTTCAATAACATTACCATCTTCATCTCGATATTCAACAAATGTATATCCTTCAACATTATCTACATAGTGAAGATAATCATTAAATGTTTCACCAGCACTAACCGTATATTCGCCTAATGTTGTTTCATCAATTAATGATTTAACAGCAAACTTATAGACTGTTTCTAATTTCCAATTAGCATAAAGATTTAAACCTTCTGCTGTTAATTTATCTTTAGCAAAATCCCACTTTTCCGTAGGCTTAAAATCTGTCGATAAATACCAACCTTCTAAATAATAACCATTTTTAGCCACTTTGTCAGTTGGGGAAGAAATTAAATCATTAGGTTCGAAAATTAAAGTGCCATCTGGATTGCTAGGGTAATAATACCTTATTTCTTCACTTTGTTGATACGTTGCTCCTTCAAGATGGAAGGTAACACAATAACCTGATCTTGTTTCATTTTTACTACAACTTGCCAATAAGAAAATGCTAAATAAGCAAAGCATCAACAACGATGTAAACTTTCGCATATTTAACCTCCTTCACGAATTAAATTTTACAAATCACGACTTTTATATTATACAACATTTCTTACTTTTTCACTATATCAAAATAAAATTCATTTGGGAAATGTTGATTAAGCTTAGGATCTTGACTAGGTTGAATAACGAAATAAATTGTTTTATTTACATCAGCTGCAGCTACTTCTACTTCGTACTTGAAATTAGTACCAACACCGCCACCATCAATAAGTTCAACATCTTCAGTGAAAGTACCATCTGTATAAGTTGCCATAATCATTTGAAGAGGTTCCATATTTTGTAAAGCCATAATATGAGATTCAAAAACATAAGTACCAGCTTCGGTTGGAGTAAATGAATAATAAGCTCGACTAGACATACTTTCTACAGCAATTTGATAAGCTCCAGGTGTAACTGTATAAGGGCTTGCAACTGTTCCTTCACCAGCTAAAGTATTAACTTTGACTAATTGAATAGTAATTTGCTTATTAGTAGGAGTTGTTTGAACATTTGGATTATAAACGTAACCTTCAGGAACGCCTCTTAATAAATGAACATTATAAGTGTCATCTGCTAAATTTGCATTTTTAAGTACACCATTAGCATCCGTAAAACTCGTGCCACCAAAGCATTTTTCAGAATTACACCATTGAACTATAACATTACTTACTGGCTTATTTGCATCATCAACAATAGTAACCATATAACCAGTGTATTCTTCTTCCCATTTTGCATAAAGAGTAATATTGCTATTAACCGTATCACTAGCAAAATTCCATTCATCAGTTAAGGCACTATCACTGTACCAATTAGCAAATTTATAACCATCCTTTGTAGGATCAGCTGGTTCAGTAACCAAACCACCAGCATTTATTGTTTGACTAGCAACTGTAGAACCACCATTGCTTTCAAATGTTACTGTATAAGAATCATCGCCCTTACAAGCTGTTAGAGAAAAGCTTAATACCAATACTGATATTATTAAGCCAAGTATTTTTTTCATTTAAACCACCTTTTAATTAAATATTATTATTCGCAATAATAGAGGTGCCCCAAAAAGGCCACCTCTATTACTATATATTAAAATTTTATATTATCTACCACCAAGTGTTAATTCAGCTACAATCAAATCTTCGAAAGTGTCTGTTACAATTAACATACTTCTATCTGCGTCATAGTGGAACTGATACCCAGCTACATCCTTAATCGTATTTTCATCAATAACAGTATACGAAAAAGAATTAGGGGTACTACCAATACCAGTTGCCCAAGCTAATGTCACTGTTCCATCTTCATCAACTATTTCAACGGTCCAATATTCATCAGTTGTACCTGTACCTGTCCAGGTTCCAATCATTGCTGAGTTAATTTCAGTAGAAGCTTCAGAATTTCCACCATCATTTGAACTAACAAATTCAAAGACAACACTACCAGCACCTGGAATATTAGCAGAAATGGTATGAGTTTCAACATCATAGACAAATGAATTTGTTCCAATATAGAAATTAGTATCGGAAACAATTATTAAATTGCTACTAGCTTCTCCCCAATTGTTCACATAGGTAATAGAGTTACCATCAATTACTACTGAATAAGTTACTTCAGAACCCCATGACATAACCTTGGCTTCATAAGTACCTTCTACCCATGTGCTTGGAACTACTTGAGCTAGTAATTTAGTATAAACATTATCGCCATCAACAAATTGCTTATTTGTTTCATCATAAGTAAGGTCGATTGAAGTTTTGCTGCCATAAAGAACATAAGATAAGCTATAATTATTACCATCTATAACTACACTACAAGTATTGCTGTTATTATATAAATCTATGTAATATACACCAGATTTATCAATCTTAATTTGACCCATTGCGCCAGAGAAATATGAGCCATACATTTCTTCTGGAATTTGTAAAGATAATGTTGGAGAATAAGTGTATGAAACACCGCCAACTGTAAAGCTTAATGTATCAGGATCATACACTAAAGTTACAGTATCTGTTAATTTAATACTATAAACACTAATTGTTAAATCAGCCTTAGCATATTTATCGCCTAAATAATTAATACCATCAGCAGTAACGACAATCTCATTATCACCATTTAAATATGTACCAACAATATCATCTAAAGCAATGTTGAAAGCAGCATATTCAACACCATCAACCATTAATTTACCATCAACAATTTCTACAATAATTTCATCGGCTATTGCATAAGATGTACTCTTGAAAATATGAATTTTCTTAGCATCATCAACATAGAATTTTAAGCTTTCATAACCACTAGCACTATATGAAATAGAATTATCTGTCATTTCAAATAATAAACCACTACCAGTATATAAAATATTTTTATACGCATCATATTCAGCTGGTATTGTTGTATTTAAACTTGTAGTGTCTTCAACATTAGATTTATAGTAAGTACCATAATCAGATAGAGTACCATCGCCAACTTTAAAATTATTACCATTAGCTGATAATAAACGAATTTCGTCCCCATCGCTAGTCTTACCAACACTATAAACCACACTGCTCATTGGAACTAATGTACCATAAACAGTAACGCCTTCTTCAGAAATAGTAACTGTACTATATGAGCCCCGATAAAGACCATATAATGATTCAGGAACTGCTTGATTTTCAAGTTTAACATATTCAGCTAAACCAAGAATAATTGGATTACCCTCTGAATCATATTCTTTTTCTTCAGCTAAGTTGCCACTCCAATCAATATAGTTTAAACTACCACTATCGGTTGGAATGAAGGTTGTTCCTTGATATTCAAAGCCATCTTTTACAAGTTTAATGTCATTAAGCACTTCAGCACTAATTGTAATTAAACTTGGATTATTTTGAGCATAATAATATGTACCATACCATTCAGTAGGAACGACCTTAACAAACTCTTGTGTATCATTGCCAACTGTTAATTCATAATTGTTATTAGAATTTAAATTAAATGTTACAGAATCTTCCCCAACCATAACCACAATTGCATCGTTCTCAATTGCGTAGGCTGCATCGTAAACCTTATCACCAACCGTATATAAGAAGCCATCTTCATCAATCTTTAGGGTAGCTGAAACCACACCATCAACCTTATATTCATAAGAACCCCAAGTAGATACTTCTACTTTGTTGGTATTAGCAACTAACTTACCATCAATTAATTGATAGCTCTTTTGCACTTTATCCATATAGTCATATAGATTTAAGTTGTTACCTTCAACTTTGAAATAATAATCAGACTCTTCTGAATCAGCTACAAAAGTTCTAGTAACATAACGATCAAAATCTGTATCATAGAAATAAACTTCAACTTCTGTAGGAGTTACAGAAATAGTTTCTTCACCATTATTGTAAATTCCTAAGAAATCGTTAATTGTTAATGGGTTAGCAGTATAAATAGCATTAACATAGATATCGCTTGTAACACCATCTAAGCTATAAGTTTCCCAAGCAGCACTATAGCCTTCTTTTGCTGGAACTTGTGGTGCTGTAACTTGAGGGTTTTCAACCGTAAATGGTAAGCGAGAAATAGTTACTCCATCAACGACATAATTAACAAAATAACGTGTCGCAACATAACTAGCATTAACAACAATGTCTTCGCCATTTAGTTCATAGGCTTCCCATGAACCTGTATAACCAGCTTTTGCTGGTACTTGAGGCTCAACAATTTCTTCATCGCCTGAATTATATAAAACAACCCCAACGATAGTATCCCCATTTTTAAAGGTAACTGTTTTAGCCCCTTCTGGAAGTGCTTCAAAGACAGCTTTATAAGTAATATCTGCTGTAGCTTTTGTGACATCATCAGCTTGACCATCATTATTGCCATCCCAACCAACAAAATAGTAACCTTCGGCTGCTGCTGGAGCACTAGGAACAGCAAAATAACTTCCTTCAACTACATCTTCACTTGATATTACTGTATCTCCGTTTTTAAATACGACATTATATTTAGTAACATCTTCTACATCATCTTTACAACCTGCTAAACCTGCCACAGCTCCTAATGAAGCTGCTAAAGATAAAACAATTTTTTTACCTTTCATATCTATTCATCCCCTATTTTTAAATTTTGTTTTCATTATAACTCTAAAATTCAAGAAATCAAGCAAGTTTTATAATTTTATACTAAAAAAAACACATTTTTTCGATTTTTTTAAATTTTTAAAACGTTTTTTCTTAGTATTGCCTAACAACTAACATATATCAATAATGGCATTAGCTAAAACCCCTCTTATTTATCTCAATTATTAGCTGTTTTTACTCTTTATACAACTGTTCTAAAATTATAAAAAGTAAAAGTAAGATATATAAAATAAAAATATCTCTAAGGCAGAGTGACTTATCTACCTTAGAGACATTTAATCATTTAATGCTAGGCATAGTAACCACAAGCAAAAAGCCATTGATCTTCTTGACCAGCCGAAATGTATTGACCATATGAATTAGTTTGAGTTTCAACCCAACCCATACCATCTTTAAAGTACTCTTTATTATTAGCTAATAGTTGCCAGAATTCCATCAATTCGTTAGTTACGTAAACCATACCTTCACTATTCATATAATTCATATAACAATCGCCTTGATAATCCAGCTTAGAACCATCTTCATTAAAGACAGGTCCCTGTAAAACGCCACCCGATTCAACTCTACCATATAGGAAATAATCATAGCATAGACGCTCACCATCATCACCTAATAAACATAGAAAAGTTGGACCATAACTTAGAGCAGTTGCAATACTATCACCTATAGCAGGAATAGTCATATTGATATTAACACGACAAACAAGTGTAGGACCATAGCCATTAGTTGAGGCATATTTTTCTTCATCATAAACATGCCAGAAACCATCAGCTTCGTTATAAGCATAATCTCTAACATCTAGGACACCACCATTTAAGTCTGTTAACCAGTGTAAAGAGCCTGATTCTTTTGGCGTTACATCTATAGAGGCTTCTTCTGGTTCAATAACTTTAGGATTGAAGGCAGGTCCTTTAGAGTAAGAATCAACATATTCAACCTTAAAATATACTGTAACTGGATATTCTTCAATTTTACTTTCCGCTTCTATAGCAAAGACTCGAGCTACATTCAATTCTGTAACATCAAAGGTAATACTAAATTTGAAGTTAGTAGTAAAACCTGATTCTAAACTAACACCACCATCTTGATACACTTCTGAGCCATATTCTTCACTGATAAAGTGCTCATTACCCGTATACTTGATACCAATTGGATCAACCTCATCGGCATAAATATCACATAATGACTCAATTGCGTATTCGCCAGATTGAGTTGGCAAGAAATGGAAATATTTTCTATCATTAATAGATGATAGCTGAACACTATAATAGCCTGTTTTACTAATGTCATAAGCTTCTGGATTATATGGACCAGCACCAGTACCTGAATCAAAGCTAGATATTGGATAAAGATCAATAATTAAATCTGTATGTTGTGGGTCAACTGTATAAATATTAGGATCATAAGTATAGCCAGCTGGAACTGTGCTAAGATGCACATTATAATCTCCATCACCTTTAAAAGTAGCCACCCCGTAAAAATCGTCAATTACGACTTCTGATACAGAATAGTCATTAACAAAAATGGCTTTGATTTCAATATTAGGAATCCAAATTTGATTGTTTCGATAAAGTGAAACAGTATAAGTAATAAGATCACTATCATCGACATCCGGATTTGGATCAACGGTGGTACCACCATTACCATTACCACCATGGGGACCAGTTGTTTGACCAACACAACTAGAAAGGGTAAACAATGCTAGTAGCATTAAAATAACAAAACTTAATACTCTTTTCATCTTTTCCCTCCTTTAGGCCTTATGTCTATTAAATAACTGTTTGATATCAGCCCATTTTACTTTTCTAATAAAGATATCAACAACAAATAGGCAAATAGCTATAGTCATAAATAATACTGTAAAATCATAAGTATAAGTTGTACTCTTAGTCTCATCAATACTTAAATCTACACTACTTGCATTTTCATAAACTGGATTACCATTATTAACCATATGATTTAAATTTGATATTTCATAGTAAGCAAAGCTATTATATTCTTCTTGGTAAGAAACGTCGTAGACATATTCTTTAGTATAAGAAACATTGTTTAATTCATATGCAATCTCTAAACGATAGCTACCAACTAAATTAGAAGTGAAGCTAGTTTGATAATCTTCTGTTGTATAAACTAATTCTCTTTTAATTTGCTCACCATCAGGAGTAGTTAAGGTTAACTCTAATTTAGCATTAGGATTTAACGTTGGTGTATTTACATAAACGTAACTAGTTGAACCTTCTGTTTCTACATTAACAATTAAAGGAACTTCTTCCCTTTGATTTGGTAAATTAGCTGTAACTAGGTTTTGCAAGAACTTTTCACCATTAGAACCACTGCCCCAATTACTTAACCAATAAGTAGAATTAATATCACAAGAAAAGCTTGAGACAGTGCCATTTCCATAACGCCAATAAGAGTAAAGTGGATACTCATAATCTCTTATATTAGTAGAGTAGATAATGTCTAAAACTGTCGTTGCTGAATTTTTAGCTGTTCCTGCATACATACCTCGAATAGCTTCTATTTTACCTTCAATATTGGCTAGAGTATCATCACTTTCTCGGTTAATAATTACATCTAATGCCGGTCCAGTCGGGATAGTTGTACCTCCAACATCTTCAGATATTTCATTGTCAAATAGCTCTTCTAGATCCTTAACTTCATTAGCTGTATAATATTTACCAGCCGCACTTTTAGCAATATTTTGTAATAAATTGGAACCATCATCTGAGCCAATACCAATACAAGAAATAGTTGTTCCAGTTTCTCTATAAATAGTACCGGCAATGTCAATAGCATTTACTGGATCACCAGTCATATTACGACCATCAGAAATTAAATAGATTTGCTTTTGCAAAAATGGCAAATCAGCAATTGCTTTATAGGTTTCATTTAAGCTTGAACCAATAAGTGTACCTTGTCTTTCTTCAACGGAATTAATTTTATTTTTAATCGTTAATCTTGTACCATCATTAACACTAGTACTAATTTGCAGGAAGGCTGTTTCACCACTTAAGGTTAAAACCATAATATTGTCAGATTCGGAAGCTAAATCAACAATTTTATTAGCTGCCTCTTTGGCTGTTTGCAAATGGTAAGATTCTGTCATACTCTTAGAAATATCAATTAATAAGCAAATTAACTTACCATCTCTTTCGCTTTCCCCATATTTAATCGGCAACATATCGGCTAAAGTTTGGAGTTCATACTCTTCACTATTGTTTTGCGTATAAGTATTACCTAACGTTATCAAACTTTTAGCATAGCGTGAAATCATTAAATCTAGATTTGCCATAAACTGGGAGCCATTTCTAATTTTTGTTACGTCAACATCTGAAAGTACATATTCATCATAAGCACATAAATCTTCTACTGTGTATGGAATAGAATCCTTACTAATATTTAGATAAGTTACCTCTGTGTTATCTTTCTTAAAATAGGTACTAGCTTTAGTTTTTTCATTATCATTACTTGCTAGATATAATATTTTAATGTTTTCTGTAACAGTTTGGGTAAATCTATATGTGTTATTATATGGTGAAGTATCACCTGTAACATTAACTGTTACTTCATATTTATTTTCACCAGCTACACTCGTATCTAGCGGCATAGTAATGACATTTAAGCCTTTAGATAATTTAGGAGCTCGTGTTTCAACAACATTACCATCTTTTTTAAGTTCAATTAAAGAAGTACTACTATCCGTATTAGATTGAATAGTTATTTGAACGCTTTCTGCTTTGTTTTGATAGGTTGACAAGGTGTAATTAACTTCATTAATTTGCACCTCTTTTTCTTCACTTGGCAAATTATCATCTAAATAAATGGCATCAACATAGACATTTTGGGAATATAATTCATTAACTACATTTAAAACATTGCCATTATTAGTTTCATCACCATCAGTTATTAAGATAATACGTTTAATAACACTATCGTTAAACAAACTAGCTGTGTAACGTAAAGCGCCAGCAATATCCGTTCCACTTTGATCAACCCGTTCCTCCGTTACAGCTTGCTTAACACTTTTAAGTCTTTCACCAGGCGTAGTTAAAACGTAGGGTGTATCTGTTCCAAAACATACAACACCTAATTTAGTTTTATTATCAATATTATGTTCCAATTCATTAACATATGAATCAATGGTATCTAGATTTCGATTAGTTGAATAGGATACGTCAGCTAAAACATAAATGTTAGTTTCATCAATAGCTGTTTTATATGACATACCTGCTATAACAAAAACGATTAAAATAGAAATAACAATGTGTAATATTAAACTAAAAATATTTCTAATTCCAATGTTATCCTTTCTAAAGGTAATAAAAAAGGGAATTAAAATAATTAATAAAATTGGAATTAAAATCAATATTAAATACGGATTAGCGAAGCTTATATTGCTCATAACAATACACCATCCAATCTAATATAAAGATAACACCTAAAGCGATAAATAAATAAATTAAGCTTTGGTAAATTCCATCACCATAGTGAGCCTCTGGTTCACCAGTTAAACTTAAATTTTCTACCTCTGGTGTTTCAATGACCTGGCTTTCAGCATCAGGATAACTAGCAAAAATTTTGAAGTTAGTTACCCGTCCATCAATAGTTACATTGACATTATAAGTACCAGATTCTGTTAAAACATACTCACTAATTGAACTACTTGTATCAAGATACGTACTAACACCACTAGGATTAATTACCTCAATGCTTGAGCAACCAGCTAAAACATTAACATTTAGGGTATCACCAGCCGTATATGCTGTAGTATCTATTACGTTAGGGAAAGAATAATTAATCAAGTTACTAACTAAAACAATAAAGTCCATAGAAAGTGGCAAATTTGAGTTATGTAAATCGAAAGCAAATACTACTTCTCTATTACCAGAATTAGTATTTCCCACAAACAAAACTGGATTACCTTCACAACTCAACAAAGTAGTAAAGTTGTTATAAAGACCATATTTTTGATATTTTGTAATATAGAAGGTATCTCCGGTTAAATTGGCTTTTAGTTGATTTAAAAGTGAATTACTTCGATCATTTAAATCAGTCACTATACCAACATTACCATAGTCTAAGGTTTTTTGAAAGCTAAAGCCATAATCGCTCATTACACCATCTGAAAAGTTAATTAGCCATACACTACCATCTGAAGGTAATTCATTTGGATTATAACCATCAAAGATATAAAGTCCATAGCCATAATAAATGCTAGTATCATAATCTTCTGGCTTTATAACCTTTAAATCAAGTGTTCCAATTGCCTTTAATAATGATTCTAAATAAAGTGGATTATTGCTAACTAACAACGTTTTATTAACTCTTTCTTGAACCAAATTATAAGCAATATATGTATTATCAGCAGCTAAGTCATCATCAGCTACTAAGCTTAAAGCAATAGACTGATAGTTTTCAGTCACATTAACATCCGTAAAGTTAAAATCAGCCGTTTCATTAAGATTAACTGTAACACTAGTCTCAGCTAAATCTTCTCCATCGACATTTAATACAACCTTAACTTCACCACTCGCATTGTAGGAATTTATTTTTCCAGAAAGAGTAAGACGACGTAAGCTAACATTATAAATAACATCGGCAAAGCTGAAATTGCGAGATTGACTAGCTACGGATATAAAATTTATGTTATTTGTAGCATAATCCTTATCACTAGCTACGTATACCTGCAAAGAACGATTATCATCATATAAGCTTTGTGCTAAGGGCATAGCATCTATACATTTGCTATCTAAACTAGTGATAGTTAAGGTATTTAGTTGGGAAATAGCACTTTCCTTATTGGTAATCGCTTCATAAATAACCGTTGGTTCTTCCGCACAACTAATAAGTGTATAAGTAGAACCTAATTGGGAATTATCTATAATACTACTGATTTCTTCCTTAGCTAAATCATAACGGGTACTGTCTCCATTTTTAATTAGCATACTACCAGAAGAATCAATAATAAAGCAATAGTCACGAGCCTGATTAGGCAATTTTATTTGTGGATGAGCAACAGCCAAAGCAATAACCGCAACAAGTAAACATTGTAAAACCAAGCTCAATATACCATATATCCGCGAAATGGGTCTTCTTCTTTTTAAGAATTTTTCGCTCAATGTCCAAATATAAGTCGAAGATACTGTTTGTTCTGTAAATTTATTCTTTAGAATATAAAGAATAATTAAAACAGGGATAAAAATTAGAATCAAAAAACCAAGTGGATAAGAAAAACTCATTTTAATACCCCCATTTGCGTTAAAATATTCATAAATACTTCTCCTTCATCCGCATTACTTTGGACGAATAAATAAGAAGAATTACGTGAACTACAATAATTTTGTAGACGTTCTTTAATGTAATTAAGAGCTTTCTCATAGGCAATAATTACATCCTTATTTACATTTTTCTTGTAAATTTTATTATTGTCTTCTGAATCGTAAAGTTGAACCTTTCCCCGAATTTTAGGTTTAACCTCATCCTTTGAGAGGATTTGAATACATAAGACATCTCTTTTTCTATCAACTAAATGATCAATTCCAGCCTCATAATTATTGTCAGTTAAGAAATCCGAAATCAAAACAGACAAGCCATCACCATAACCTACATTTAAAGGTAATAAGCTCTCACTAATAAAGCAATCACCTGAAAACTCAATATTATTTAGCTTTAATATTTCGCTATAGTAGGCGTCTTTGCTCGATAAATTAATAGCTACCTCTTCAATTCTATTATCCTTAATACAATAAATTGACACTTTATCCATATTACAAATAGAAATATAGGCTAAAATAGCAGCAAGTTTAAGGGCATAATCAGCCTTATCACCTTTACCAAAAACCATAGACCGGCTCGCATCAATATAAATTTTGTTGTGAGCCTGTCTTTCATCTAAATAAAGTTTTAAATAAAGCTTATTAAACCTTTGATAAGCATTCCAGTCAATTTTAGTGATTTCATCACCGGCCATATAATCACGATAATCGGCAAATTCACTCGATGAACCAAATAACTTGGATTTATGGTTGCCCCCAAAAGAACCATAATTACTATTTTTTAGGATTAGATCTAGGGTTTCAACCTTTTGTAAAAATTTTTCATCAATAGAATACATTATTTCTTAAGCTTTCTTAAATCCTTAATTAATAGTCCTATTACATCGTCGATTGATAAATGATCATTGATAGCATTGTAAGATAATTTAATTCTATGTCTTAAAACGGGATAAGCTAGCTCATCAATATCATCATAAGATACATTGTAATTGCCATCAATTAAAGCTTTAACTTTACTAGCCGTAATGATAGCTTGAGCCGCTCTTGGGGAAGCACCATATCTAATATATTTCTTTGCAATATCATTACCAGCAAGTTCTGGATGAGTTGCTGTAACAAGATGCATTGCATAGGTTAGGACATCATCAACTAATGGCACTGTTTTAGCTAATTCACGCATAGCAAGAATAGTCTTACCATCTACTATAGTATTAGCTGTTTCAGCCATTGTAATTTGTGTCATTGTAACGATATCTTTAAGTTCATCGATACCTGGGAAACCCATCAATAACTTAAACATAAAACGGTCCATTTGAGCTTCAGGAAGTGGATAAGTACCATCTTGTTCGATTGGGTTTTCAGTAGCTAATACGAAGAATGGTTCTTCCATTTTATAAGTTTTATTAGAAATTGTAACTTTATGCTCCTGCATTACTTCTAGTAAAGCTGATTGAGTTTTAGGAGTAGCTCTGTTAATTTCATCAGCTAAAATTAAATTAGCAAAAATAGGTCCCTTTTGGAAAACAATTTGCATCTTGTCATTAGCATCACGGTCAATTACATTAGTACCAGTGACATCACTTGGCATTAAATCTGGTGTAAATTGAATTCTAGAGAATGGTAAGCTTAAAATTTGACTCAATGAACGAACCAAACGTGTTTTACCAACCCCTGGTACACCTTCAAGTAAAATATTACCCCCAGCAATAATAGCAATTATAACATTATTAATAATGTCTTCTTGACCAACGACATCCTTTTTGATTTCGTCTTTAATCTTGGCAATCGTAGCACTAAATTCTGCTACCTTTTCCAGTTCTTGTTCTTTTAATTCTACATTTTCCATATTATTCATTACCCTCGTCTGCTTGATATAAATTGTTAAAGTATTCAATGTAGTAGTTAGCTAATTCTTCGGAAATAACTCCATCTTGAACTAGACCCTCAATATAAGCACTATATTTGCTTATTACCTCATAATAAGGCACCAAACCTTCATCTGGATCATAAAAAATATCATCACCAGCATAAATTGTGTCACCATGACCACCACCACCTGTTGAAGGCTTACTTGGATCCTCATCTATTCCAGGTACATCGGGAATTGGAGGATTTACCGGTGTGTCAGTATTTGGTAATTCAAAAATAGCAATTAATCTTTCTTCCAAATAATTAGCCATTACCAATGTTTCTACCTGTCTCTTAACTGAACTAGCTAAATCAGCCTTAGCTTCACTAACCACTTCTTCAATTGCCGTATTGTAATTATTGTCCGCAATAGCTGTAGCTAAATTAGTCTTAAACGCTGTAAATACTTGATATAATTCATCTGTATCTTCCAAACGTTCATTATCAACTAGTTGAAAACCTTCATCTACCAACTTTTCATAACTTGATTGTCTTTGACTACCAGAAACTTTTTTGACATAAGAGGCAATACTATCTAAAGCCGTATTAATTTGTTCCTCGTCATAGGTAGCTATTGCGACACCTAAATTATGCATTTCCTCTAAATTTGAATTACTTAGTACTTGCGTAATATTATCAATTGAATTCAAATTAATGCTAGAATAACTGAGATTGGTAATTGTTGAGTTGACAGCTTCCACCTCATCTGAACGAGTTAGATCCGGTCGATTAATGGCCACTATTAAATCTTCTAAATGAGTAGTGTAGGCTACCTTAACATCAGACATTAAGTCAACGTCTTCATTAACTTCTCTAATCAAATCTCTTAATTGAGCAATAATATATGGATCCCCAGAAACTGGTGGTTCAACCACTACTGGTTCATCCACTTCCTTACCCTTGACCATGATTGAACTTAGACAAAAGGCAAGAGCTACAACTGGTAAAATAAGAAGGTATAGACTAAATTTCATCTTAACTCTTTTAACCTTAAGATTATTTAATTTATCTTTAGTATCGGCTCTTTGCATATCAATCAAATAACCATTTTTTCCCTCATACTCAACCATCGTATGAACTTTTTCTTTAAGATTTAATTGTCTATCAATTCGCTTGGCAACCTTAATGTTGTTAGGCTTAAAGATTAAAAATATGATTAAGCTTAACAAAACAAAAACACCAACACCAATTAAAATAAATAATAACAAGTTATATTCTAAGCCTAATTGTTTATAAATTAGAACTAGAATAGAACTAACTAAGACCCCACTAAATAAGCCAACAAATAAGGCTATTATTAAGGTTTCTATTGTAAACTTAGCTTTGATTTTCTTAAAATTATTTACCATCTTATCCCTCCTGACGTGTCAAAACTGAATTGAAGGAATAAACAACATTACCATCTAAATGATAAGAACCAGAAATTACAATCTCTAAATTTTCATTTAAAGACAAACTAATACGTCCCTCATTACCATCAATATGACCAACATTACTGAAGGCTCTATTAGCATAGTTAAAGGAAATTATTTCTGTAAAATCACCTAATTTAATCTCTGCACTACCACCTAAACCTTCTAGTTCGGAATCAAGAGTGAAAGTAATTGTCCCCATTACTTTATTGGGAGTACTTAAAGCCTCAAAAGTATAGGTACCAGTTAAATTTTCTGAGAAATCAGGTTCAGGTTTAACATTAACTGTTAATATTGAGTGAATATTATTACGATTAGATTTTAAATCTATAACGTAAGTTCCAACTTCATTAGTAGTAAATGAACTAAAGTAACCTTGATAATTAACTAAAACTTCTGGTAAATTTTCTGTTGGATTATTAATGATAATTGCACTAGAATTAGAACAACTTGTAATATATTCCGGATCACCTGTTGCATCTGGTTCAACATTAAAGTAAATAGTATCACCAACAAAACAATCAATCGTATTTCGCTTTACAAATGTTGCTAATTCTGGATTAACATTATCTTGGAAAACCTGTGTTGTAAAGGTTAGTGGTGCCCGCCAATCAACATTGATAGTAATTTTCTTACTCGTCTTTAATGTCACCATTTCTAATTCATAAACACCATAATTGAAACATCTAATTCGCAATGTGTTCTCCGTCAAATTATAGTACAATATTAAACCATTACTACCATCTGAGAAATTACCAATGTTTTTACCATTATAAATAAAGCTTACTGTATCGATTGTTCTAGCTGTTTCTGAATTGAAATCTGTTAAAACTAAATTAATAGCACTATCAGAGGTGTTAGAATTATCTATTGTTGTATCAAAGGTCAAATCATCTAAAATGTTACCAGCTGTATCACGCACATTGTAACTTTGAACATAAATTTCAGATTCTGGGTATTTATTAACCGCATCTCTTTCGCCACTATATTGATGAATACTAAAGGAATTAGAATAATGTGTACTAGCAGTACCTGCATCAGGTTTTAATCTAGCCATACAATCATTAATCGTATAACTATCCAAAATAACAGGGAAATCTTTAGGATAACCTGTAGTTGGATTAGTTGTAGCTTCTGTTGAGCCATCAGGGAAAATTCGGTCTGGCGCATAGAAAATATCACTATTAGGCTCACCTTTAGGCATAATAGTAAATTGTGTCATCATCTCAGAAACAACATAAATATCATCTGATACTTCTAAAGACTCTAAAAAATTACCTGCGCCTAATGTAAAGGAAACATCAACCATATTCAAATAGAAAACAGTTGTTGTTTGTGCTTCTACTAAATAGCCAAAACTAAAATTATAAACATATTCAATTTGACCTAAATCATTACTTCTTTCGGTAATAGCTTCCGCATAATCATAATTAGGATTACTCTTACCTAAATCATATAAAGTTTGTAGCAAGGTTTCTGCGCCTGTACAATATACCTTACCTGCAAAAAGTGAATATTCAATACCATTAACATAGCTACTATCTAAGTTATCAAGAATAGTTAATGGTTTGGCATATGGGTCACTATCAGATTGAACAAAATCTTCATTAACTCTTACACCTACTACTTCGTTATCACTATTTATGAAATAATTTTCCACATAATGATTACCTTGGTAAGTATAGGTAATAGAATTTAGATTAGGACCATATTCATAGCTAGCAGTGGTACGACCAAAATAACTATTCGTATTAGGGTCATTATTAATAGATTCCCCACCAGCCACTAAATTTTTATTAGCAATCGCAGCGTTAACTGCCGCTTCCACACTAGCTGCCCCATTAGTAACCGTTATATTGTAGCTTTGACTAACATCATTTTGACTAATTATAACTTCATAACTACCAGCACTAGTAAAAGAACCTGTAACTAAATTAGAATTACTATCCTTAACCTCAATTGTAAAAGTAGTTAAATCTGTTAAATATTTAGTTGTATCAGAGGAACCATCCGAATTACTATAGGTAGCAATAAGAGCTATTCCATCGCTACTAAAAGTTTCACCCGTTAAATAGCTAAGCTTAGCTTTAGTAGTATCAATCTCGAGACCAATTAAAGTTTGTGTGTTTTCTTCTTCATTTACTGTTACATAATAGGCTCTTTGAACATCACCATATTTAACTACTACCGCATAAGTGCCTGGTGTAGTCATATCAACTGCAGAAGCATCAATACTAGCTTCAGCAGTTACATTAGTTTTTTCACTACCGGCAACAGCTTCAACTATAAGACCAGAACTACTAAAAGTATCTCCTACTGTATAACTACTCGTGTAACCTGATAAACTTAAATCTGTTACGGCTTGAGTTTTACAAGCTGCAAGAATAAAAATGGCAAGTAAAGCTGTGATTAAGCTTAATATTCTTTTTTTCATTCTTGACACCTCCTAGCCTAAATCAGGATATTTACTAGTGGCAGTACGTTGTCCACCATATTGTGATATTTGATATTTATAAGAATAGCTAGACTTAGACGTTGTTGTCTTTAAACGAGCCATACAATCACTGACTGAATAATTAGAAGTAATAACTGGGAAATCACTTGGATAGTTAGTTCCTGGTAAAACTCTATCTGGACTATAAAAGGCCTGGCTATTTGGCTCACCTTTAGGAACAATAGTAAAATCTGTTTTGGAATTATTTACTACATATGTATTAGATTCAACTATTAGTGATTCTAAAATATTAATAGTACTTAAAGCAAAGCTAACGCTAATCTTGTGTAAATAATAAGTGTTAGCAGCTGGACTTTCTAAAAGACCAAAACTAAAGCTATACTCATATCTGATACCGCCTGTGTCAGTTCCCACCCGTCTAATTGTTTCACTATAATCGTTATTAGGGTTGCTATTTCCTAAATCATATAGGGCCTTAAGCATTTGCTCAGCACCAAAATATTCTCTTGTGCCCGCACAAAGACTATATTTTGGACCTTTGATACTATCAGCTGTTACATCAGCTAATACACTAGATAGGTTAGTTGCTTCATTAACCTTATAACCACTAGCTACGCCATTTTTTAGACTATAGCACTCATAATAATTAGCTCCATTATAATAACTTAAAGCTAATAAATTATCACCATATTCATATAAAACGGAAGTATTAGCATAATCATAAGGAATATTCGAATTAATTGTGCTATAAGAACTACCACCAGCTACTGAAGCTTGATTAGCAACTGCTGCACTAACAGCATCCGCAACACTACTTCTTTCATTAATAACATTAATAGTAAAGCTTGTTCTTACTGAACCTTGAGTAACATAAACATAGTAGGTACCTGAAGTTGTAAAGGCTCCTGTAACATTTAAATTATTACTATCCCTTATTACAATATTAAAATCTGTTAAATCAGTTAGATATTTAACTTCATTAGGATCATCATTAGAATTTTGATAAGTAGCAATAAGAGCTAAGCCTGTACTATCAAAAGTTTCGCCAATAGCATAATTTAATTTAACATTGGTTGTATCAGCTGCTAGAGCAATCAATCTTTGTTCATTTACTACTGGTTCTACAGTGATATAATAAGGCATTTCAATATTTTCATATTTAACTAAAACAGCATAAACTCCTGGCTTAGTCATATCAACTTTACTATTATCAATAGTAGCCACATCACTAACATTAATTGTGCCATCTTTTGTAGTAGCTTCAACTAATAGTCCCTTAGAGCTAAATTCTTCCCCCACCGTAAAAGTGTTAGGATAGCCCCTTAAGCTAAGGGAACTAACACTTGGGTCATCTTTACAAGCAGTAAGAGTTAGACTTAAGCACCCAACTGCTAGTAAACCTAAAAACAATTTTCGTATCTTTTGCAATTTATTTCCCTCCTTAAGCTAATAAAGCTTCAATTTGACTACGTAAAACATCTTCTTTAACAGAGCCGGCAGCTTTATAGCGAATATACCCCTCTTGATCAATTATAATTGTCATTGGATAAGCATCGGCCTTACCAAAAAGGGCAATCGTATAGGATTCACCTGGATTATCATAGGCATAGGTTAAATCAAATTGTTGAGCTTCAATATATGCCTTAGTATCTTCTTCGGCCATTGTGTACCACATATTACTAGAAACAGCAATAACTTCTACTTCATCATACTCAGAATTAACTTGACTAAAGTAAGGTAATTCTTCCTTACATGGTGCACATTCTATATACCAGAAGTTAAGTACAACAATTTTACCTAAATAATCACTAATATTTATTACACTATCGTCACTAATAAGTTTTATGTCTTGAGTTAAACACATATTACCAACTTCGTTACCAATAACAACGTCATTAGCTAGTGGCATAATGTAATTTGTATAATATGAGGAATCATATTTAGTTTGTTCTGCTACAACAATCTTATTATCTTTATCAAGAATAACCAAATAAGGATAACTAATCGTTTCACTGAACTTACTAATTTCGGTTTGATTAACTGAATCATAGCCAAAAATTAAGGCTGAAGCAGCAAAATCTGTCGCTACTAGAGATTTATATTCCTCTTTATTATCATATTTACTGATTAAGATGGAATCAACGTGCTCAGAAGTTGCTTCTTCTATAGCAGTAAATGTATCTTTATCATAAACATCATAGAAATATAGTAGTTTAACTCTAGCCTCACTATTATTAATATTATATTCTTGTTCTGAATATAGCTTTGTCGTGAAGCTATCTAAAATCATATTTTGTGAATAATACTTTTTACTAAAATCCACATTCGTAAATACTAAAACAATAATTAAAATACCAATTAAGCCAACATAAGCAGCTATCTTAGCGTACAATGATTTTTTACTTTTCTTAGTTTTATTAGTATTTTGACTAGCAATAGCATTTATCTCCTGACTAGAGTTTGTATTTGTAGGTAAAGTTTCATTTTTAACCTCTACGGCTGCCGTATTTAATAAAGCTTTACTATTTATTTCAGTTGCCACATCAGTAGCATTAATTGGTTGAGGTAGTTCAGAAACTAAAGTAGCTTCTAAAGCCTTTTCTTCTTTAATGCGTTTAATAATGTTTTTCCACTTAATAGCGTCATCCTTACAAACATCTATACATTCACCACACATAATACACTCATGGTCACCAACCTCTTTAACATCCATTTTACAGAAGTTAACACAGGCATGACAATTTGTACACTTACTTTTATCGACCTTAACCCCGATAATTGATAAGCGATTAAATAGACCATAAATTGCACCAAGTGGACATAAAAACCGACAAAATACTCTATAAATAAAGATAGATGATAAAACTATTAATAGCATTATTAAGAATTTCCAGGAGAATAAGCCACCTAGCATAGCAAAATAGTCCTGATTACTTTGAGGAATTAAAAGGAATACCCCACCTTCAAAAGTACCTACTGGGCAAATATATTTACAAAAACCAGGAACTGGCATATTGTTCTCTTGTAAGGCATACATTAGTGGAATACCTATGACAAAGACAAATAACAATACATACTTTGTATATGACAGGATTCTAGTAACTTTACTTTTTTTAAGTTTAGGTGTTTTGATTTTATAAAGTAATTCTTGTAATAAACCAGCTGGACACAAATAGCCACAAATAGTTCTACCAAGTATAATGCAATAAAGTAAAATAATACCAAAAACATAGGTTGGAGTTTTAGTCTTACTTTCTGCTAAAGCATTTTGAATAGAGCCTAGTGGGCAAGCAGTTGTCGCACCAGGACAAGAATAGCAGTTAAAGCCAGGACCACAAATATTTTTTAAAGGGCCATCAAAAATCTTCCCCGTTACAAAGCCTTTAAGATGGGCATTATGTAAAAGAGCTGAATATAGTTGAATTAATTTTCTTTTGCTGGGCATAATCTTTAGAAAAAATTCATAAACTTTTGTCATATTCTAACCTAGCCCTATACATTCGGTACAAATATTGATTGCCTTTTGGTAGACTCTTTGGGGACCCCCAGCAACGACTCCCACAATAATAAATACTACCGCAATTATAATAATTGCTGCCCGAATAAGATTAATAATCAACATTTCATTACGAATTTTCTTATATTTACTTATAGTTGCTTTACCACATGATTTCATAATAGCTTTAGCATATGTAACCCCACTTTTAGCTTGGTAATTAACATAGTAGGTATAAACACTAAGTGCTATTAAGGCAATGATTAGCCATGGGCCGATATTAATTAGCATCGCAATTATCTGAGCATTAATATTGCCATCATAAATGAAATGATTCGGATTAAATAAATATAAGGAAACCATAATTAAACAAACTGCATAAATAACCAAACTGATTATTAAGGCTATCTTCATCTTTTTATGACATTTAAGTAAAGCCTGATAATCTTCATTATTTTCTATATTAGTTGGTAATTTTGCCTCTAATAGTTTTAGCTTGGCTTCTTCTGTGGTTTTAACATACAAATATTTTTTTTCATTGATAAATAAGGAAAAAATCCACGCCACTAAAACACATAAAATCCAAATAATAATAACTGGTAAAATTTGTAGTAAATATTGTCCAACTAATGGTCGGCTAAACATCGGTGTTAAATTACCAAAATATACCCGAGCTAATTGCACAATAAAGCAAATTATCATAATAATAGAGAAAAAAGCGGTTATATATTTAATTAACTTATATACACTATCTTTTTTCATTTTTACTCCTAAAATGTGAAAATAGTACCCATTTATCTGGGTAAATGAGTACTACATATTCACATAAATAATCTAATTTATACGATTTTTATACACTTGGGCTATAAACATCACTACTATGTTCACTAGCGCCATAATATTTATAATAATAGCATAGTTTTAACCAAGAGCCTTCAACGTCCTTGAAACTATATTTATTCATTAATAATTCTAGTAAAGTCTTCACTTCTTCTGTAACAGCAAGACAACCATTAGCAGAACCATATTTTTCATCAGTTGATTGAATCAAATCAGTATTATACCATTCTTGAACGATAGCAGTCCAATCCTTATACAATGTAGTATCAGCCTTTACTTTTTGACCATTAGCATCAAGAACATAATGAGATTCTCTGATATAGTTACCATTCTCATCGGCAATTGCATTGCCATTAGCATCAGTTCTATATCCCCATTCAATTAAGTAACCTTCACTATCGATAATATCTTCACCAAAGTCATTCTTTGTCATATCAAAGGCTGTCTTATCTTTAGCTAAAGCATCTGCAAAAGTCATATTGATTAACATATTTTGGTAAATGAAATCAAACATGATTGGATCTTTGCTCATTGAACCATCAGAATATAATTCATGATAGTAACCATCTTCACCTAAAGCTACATCGATACCAACTGAAATAATCATATTTTCAATATCAGAAGTATCACCTTGAGTGAAATCACCACTAGTTGTATATGCGGCAGATGAAGCCTTTTCTAATACAACATATTCTTCACTTAAATAAGTAATTGCAAAGCTTACATCGCCATATTCACCATAAGATGATGGGAATGGACAAATATAATAAGTCTTACCAGCTTCTAAATATGCGTAAACATTGAAATCAGAAACTAAGATGCCATCATCTGCTGCCCAATGATAGTAATCTCTAATTTCAAAATTAGCTTGCGCAACTGTAGCATAATTAGGATCCTCAATATAACAATCATTAGATTGACCTGATACACCATAAACTAAATATACACCACTATATTCTGGAACAAATTTGAAATAGAAACCACGAGTTGTGATGAATCTATTCATAGTATATTCAACTTCAGCTACCTTAGTATCATCTTCAATACCAACTCCTGGGATATCATTAACTTCCACTGGAATAGCATTGTGATGGGCTAAACCAACTGTTGGGTCAGTGATTTGACCAGTTTCATGGTTAATTCTTTCATCATTTGGATCAACTTGACCATAAACATTATAGTAAACGGTCATTTCAAGCCATTGATTATCCTTATTAACCATACTTGTACCAATTTGATCAGCAATTGCCTCTAGAACTTCCCTTAATTCATTATTTACTGGTGTATAACCTTGAGTTAAGGAGTTAACTGCATATTGGCAATAACGAACAACTAAATCATTAATTGAAGTACCATCTATTTCGCCATCAAACATTTCAGCTTCTGCATAAGAAAGAATTGTTTCATTACTGAAATGACTAGCTGACATTAAATCAGCTAATAATAATGGTCCATTAATCTCATTTACATGGTAATAGCCATCATTTTCATTATAAACTGGCGTAATATAATTCTTATAACCACCATTTAAAATATCTAAATCATTAGAAGCTTCTCTAATTACAAATAGAGTTTCAGGAATTTCATTTGGATCAACATAACGGAAGTTCTTTAAATAAACAACATCATCCCCATCACTAGCCATCTTATCTTTTAGATATACAAAGGCAAAGGAATAGGTACCAGCTTCAGCAGCCACAAATGGATAGAAGCTTGTATATTCATCTTGAACACCACTAAATTGAGCAATAATAGCAGAATCATAAACCAAATATAGAATGTCCATATCTTCTTCACAAGAAGCTTTATAATCAAAGGCAAAAGCCTGACCGGCTGCTAATTCTACATTAACATACATAGTTGCATAAGACTCATCTACACCTTGGTTAGCGGGAATAACTGCGCCTTCCTCATCTGTACTAGGAACAAATGGCCATGAATATTCTGCATCAGATTCAGATGTTTCAGGTGTATAAGTAGCTGTAAAGCCATCTTTATTTAATATAGCTTCTAATTCACTAGAATCTGGGAAAGCTACATCTGGTTTAACTGGTTCACTACCACCATCTTCAGCAGTTCCCTTATATTCTGGAACATAGGTATCACCTAAATAACTACTAAATAAAGTATCCCATCTACTAGCAGTAGTTATAGCCCCAGATTCAATATAATCAGCTGTACCGTAACGATCGATAAAGACCGTAGTTGGAAAACCAGTAACTTGGAATTGAGTTACCATATTATCATCAATAGCTAAATTAAAATTAAGACCATAATTTAGAGCAGCTTGTCTAACACTATCCTTATCATCCATTGCTGAATAAGTGATACCAATTACTTTAATCTTAGCGCCATCAGCAACTAAGTTGGAGTATGAATTTACCAATAGTGGGAATTCAGTTAAGCACCAAGAACAAGTTGAATACCAGAAATTAATTACAACTAATTCATTTTCTGCTAACTCTTCTGCTAAATTAAAGCTATTTCCCCAAGTACCTGATATTGGATCATAAGTATCAGCAAGAGTAAAATCATATAACTGATCACCTGTACTATAGGTTGTATTTGCTGGAGCTTCATCATTGATTAAGGCTGGAATACATTCTACTTCAATTGGAGTAGCATTACGATCAGCCTTAGTTTCATAGGTATCTGTACCATTTTCAAAAACGAAGCCACTAGGCAAATAGACAGTAACATCATAGGCATAAGCATCTAAACTAGCCTCATAAATACCTTCGTTGTTAGTTTCACCTTGAACAACTTCAGTACCATTTTCTTTATAAGTTACTAAAGCACCAGCAATCTTACGACCATTAATAGCCGTAACACTTACAGAATAAACTGGAAGAGCTGGATTTGCTACTAAACTAATATTAAATACTACGCTATCACTTGCACTACTTGATGTAATATTAGCAGTCAAGGTAGCTGTAATATCTGTAGCTGGTAGAGCTACAAAACTTAATGTATATTCTTCTACTTTTAAATAACCCTCAGCATTTGTGCTTAGAGTATATGTAACTGTAACGCCTTCAACATCTGATTGATATAAAGCTATATCTGAAAATGTAGAATTTACAGTTGCTGGAATACTAAGTGCACTAACTTTTTCTTTAACTGCTGCTAAGGAGTCATTAGGTTTAGTTGTGTCATCCTTACAAGCAACACCAATAAAAATTAATACAATAGTAAATAATAGTGATAAGATTTTTATAGATTTTCTCATCTTTACCCTCCATTTTCACCAATTGTTGATATTATATCATTTTGTCGTATAAAAAGAAACATTTTTTAACTCTTTATCATATTTAATTTTATGAAAACGAATGTTTTTTTTATAAATATCATAATATGTTAGAAAAGACAAAAGAAAATTTTCTCAAATCAAACGCAAAAATTTAAAAAACATCAAACAAATTTATATCGATG